>NZ_JBSFWR010000037.1:0-69115 GCF_053594915.1 Kitasatospora sp. NPDC002543
AGGCCAGCGAGATCCCGGTCCGCGCCCCGCTGTCGCTGTCGACCGCGACCAGCACGAAGGCCGTCACCGAGGCCAGCCCCACCGTGACCGCCAGCGCCTGCCCGGCGGCCAGCGCGGACACCGCCCAACCGCGGACCGCGCGGCTGCGCCAGGCGGCCCAGCGCAGCGCGTCGGTGCCGTGGACGGCGAAGGCCAGCAGGCCTGCCGCCACCGCCGTCCAGGCGACCGCCTCCAGCCAGCCGGAGTCCGCCGTGATCAGCGCCTGGCCGGACCTCGCGCCGGCGGAGCCGAGCGGACCGCCGGCGCCGAAGTAGTCGGGCTTCACCCGGCTCGCGGGGTGCCACTCCGTGCTGCCGACCAGCCCGAGCAGCCCGCTCACCGCCGCGAGGACCAGAGCGGTGCGGACCGCCTCACCGGCGGCCTGGCCCCGGGTGAGCTGGCCCTCCACCGCCTTGCGCCGGCGCAGCCCGGCCCGCAGGCCGAGCCAGAGCGCCAGGCACCACAGGACGGTGACGGTCAGCGGCAGCACCCGCAGCGCGATCTCCAGCCGGTCGCTCCGGCTCGCGCCCGACGCGCTCTCGTAGCCGAGCCGGAACGGCGCGCCGAGCGCGTTCAGGGCCATCGACAGCGCCGAGCCGAAGCGCTCGCCGAAGCCGCCCGACTGGAAGCGGTACTCGTACTGGTAGTCGCTCGGGATCGCCGCGATCAGCGCGACGGCCAGCAGGACGAGGGTCGGCGCGAGGGCCGCCCTGACCGCGGGGCGCCAGTCCGCGGCGGCCAGCAGGCGCTGGAGGGCGGGCGCCTGCTGGTACGCCTGCCCGGCGCCCCAGCTGCCCAGGGCGGGCGGGGCCGCGGCCGTCGGCCCGTACCCGGGCGGCGGCGGAACGGGTGGAGCCGCACCCGGCGGGGGCGGCGGGACGGGCGGAGCCGCGCCCGGCGGGGGCGGCGGGACGGCGGGCGCGGCGGGCGGGACGGCGGACGGGGCGGCGGGTGCCGGGGCCGGGGGCGCGAACGGCCGCCCGCACGACCCGCAGGTGGGCGCCCCCTCCTCCGACGTCGCCCCGCACGCTGTGCAGTCGGCCATGGCCCGCGTTCCCCCCGCTCGACGAGTCCCTGGCAGGCCCAGGGAGCCCGTTTATCCCATCGGACCCGAACCGATGTCAACCGGGAACGGGGGCACGCGGGTTGGCCCTCCGGGCCGGGTTCAGCCCCGCTTCCTCGGGACCTCCGGGACGGGCAGCAGCGGCAGCCTCAGCGCCCCGAACGCCCCCTCGGGCACGGCCGGCCGCACCGGCGCCACCGCCGCCACCCGCCGGTACTCCTCGCCCTGGGCCGGTCGCGGGTCCGCCTCGCCCTTGTTCGGCCACATCGACAGGGCGCGCTCGGCCTGCGCGGTGATGGTGAGCGAGGGGTTGACCCCCAGGTTGGCGGAGACGGCCGAACCGTCCACCACGCTGATCCCGGGGTAGCCGTACAGCCGGTGGTACGGGTCCACCACGCCCGTCCCGGGGGCGTCGCCGATCGGGCAGCCGCCCAGGAAGTGCGCCGTCATCGGGATGTCGAAGATCTCGCCGACGGTGCTGCCCGGGAAGCCGTTGATCTCGTCGGCCAGCGCCTGGGCGCCCCGCTCCGCCGCCGGGATCCAGGTCGGGTTGGGCTCGCCGTGGCCCTGGGCGGAGGTGAGCCGGGGCTTGCCGAGCGGGCCCTTCTTCAGCGAGACGGTAATCGAGTTGTCCAGCGACTGCATCACCAGGCCGATGATCGTCTTCTCGGACCAGCGGCGCTGGTTCATCGAGCGGGCGAAGGTCACCGGGTGGAGCGCCGAGTTGCCCAGGTAGCGCAGCCAGCGCGGAACCGCGCCGCCGCCCCTGACCTGGGCGATGGACAGCGCGCCCATCGCGTTGGAGCCCTTGCCGTAGCGCACCGGCTCGATGTGGGTGTTGGCGTCCGGGTGGATCGAGGAGGTGATCGCCACGCCCTTGGTGAAGTCCGCCTTGGTGCCGTAGCGCCGGTCGGTGGTCTGCGCGCCCACCAGGGCCTCGGAGTTGGTGCGGGTCAGCTCGCCCAGCCGCGCCGAGATCCGGGGCAGGTGGCCGTCCTCCCGCATCCGGTGCAGCAGCGACTGGGTGCCGTAGGTGCCGGCCGCGACGACCACCCGCGCCGCCGTGACGGTCCGCGCGCCCGCCTTCACCCGGTCGGTCCTCGAGCGCGCGTCGGTGCGCCGCACGTCCACCGCGTAGCCGCGGCTCCCGTCGGCCCCGCCGATCTCCCGGATCCGGGCCACCGTGGTGAGCGGGTGGATCTCCGCCCCGCCCTTCTCGGCCAGGTACAGGTAGTTCTCGGTGAGCATGTTCTTGGCGCCGTGCCGGCAGCCGGTCATGCACTCGCCGCACTCCACGCAGGCCTTGCGGGACGGACCGGCGCCGCCGAAGTACGGGTCGGCGACCTCGCCCCCGGGGGCCGCCCCGGCCGCCCGGGAGGTGCCCCCGGCGTCCTCGCCGTCACCGAAGAAGACCCCGACCGGCGCCATGTGGAAGGTGTCGCCGACGCCCATCCGCTCGGCGGCCGCCTTGAGGTGGACGTCGGAGGGGGTGAGGGTCGGGTTGAGCCGGACCCCGAGCATCCGCTGCGCCTGGTCGTAGAACGGCGCCAACTCCTGCTGCCAGTCGGTGATGTGGCGCCACTGGCGGTCCTCGAAGAAGGCCTTCGGCGGCACGTACAGGGTGTTGGCGTAGTTCAGCGAGCCGCCGCCGACCCCGGCACCGGCCAGGATCAGCACGTTGGCCAGCAGGTGGATGCGCTGGATGCCGTACAGCCCGAGCCGCGGCGCCCACAGGTAGTTCGGCAGGTCCCAGGAGTTCCTGGGCAGTTCGTCCCGGTCGAAGCGCCGCCCGGCCTCCAGGACGGCGACCCGGTAGCCCTTCTCGGTCAGCCGCAGGGCCGCGACCGAACCGCCGAAGCCGGACCCGACCACCACCACGTCGTAGTCGAACTCCGCCGCACCGCCGGACTCCACCATCTGCCACCGCTCCTTCGCCGGATGAACCTGCCTGTGGGTACCGCGAACCGGGCCCCGCCGGACGGGCGGGGCCCGAAGGGCCTGCGTGAACGGGCCCGCGTGAACGGGCCTGCGTGAACCGGGCCCGCGCCGACGGGCCGGAGCGCACCGGGCCCGCGTGTGCCGGGGTGCTCCGCGCACCGGGCCTCTCCGCACTCCGGGCCCGCCCGGAGCGGGCCTACTTGAAGCGCAGCGCCTTGAGCGCCCGCAGCCCGCCGGTCATCACAGCGGCGAACTGCCGGTCGTCCAGGCCGAACGAGGGCGCGATCGGCATCAGCCGCTGGGTCGCGATGGTCTGCGCCTCGGTGAAGCGCAGGATGCCCTCGGCGCCGTGCCGGCGGCCCAGCCCGGAGTCGCCCATGCCGCCCATCGGCGAGCCGACCGAGCCGTACGCGGCGGCGTACGCCTCGTTGACGTTGACCGTGCCGGTGCGCAGCCGGGCCGCGACCGTCCGCCCGCGCCGCAGGTCCCTGGTCCAGACGCTGGAGTTCAGGCCGTACGGCGTGGAGTTGGCGGCGGCCACCGCCTCCTCGTCGGTGTCGAAGCGGTAGAGGGAGACGACCGGCCCGAAGGTCTCCTCGGCGCAGACCGCCATGTCCGGGGTGACGCCGTCGAGGATGGTCGGCTCGAAGAAGAACGGGCCGAGGTCCGGCCGGGCGCGCCCGCCGGCCACCACGGTGGCGCCCGCCTTGACCGCCTCGTCCACGTGCCGGGTGGTGGTCTCCAGCTGGCGGACGGAGACCAGCGATCCCATGTCCGCGCCGTACGCGAGGCCGCCGCCGAGGCGCAGCGCCCGGGTGCGGGCGGCGAAGCGCTCCAGGAACTCGTCGGCCACCGAGCGGTGCACCAGCAGGCGCTCGATGGAGATGCACAGCTGCCCGGCGGAGGAGAAGCAGGCCCGGACGGCGCCCGCGGCGGCCGCGTCGAGGTCGGCGTCGGCGAGCACCAGCATGGCGTTCTTGCCGCCGAGTTCGAGCGAGGCGCCGACCAGCCGGGCGGCGGCGCGCTGGGCGACGTCGCGGCCGGTGCGGGTGGAGCCGGTGAACGAGACGTAGTCGGCGTGCTCCACCACGGCGGGGCCGATCACCGGGCCGTCGCCGATCACGATCTGCCACAGGTCGGCCGGCAGTCCGGCCTCGACCAGCAGCTCGCGGGCCCACAGCGCGGTCAGCGCGGTCTGCGTGTCGGGCTTGTTGACCACCGCGTTGCCGGCCGCGAAGGCGGGCAGGGCGTCGCCGACGGACAGTTCCAGCGGGTAGTTCCACGGCGAGATGTGGCCGACCACGCCCTTGGGGCGGCGGGCCTCGACGGCGTGGGTGAGCACCGGCAGCGCGCCGCCGCGCCGCTTGTCCTTGAGGTATCCGTGCGCGGCCCGCCCGTAGTGCCGGGCGGCCATGGCGACGGCCAGCACCTCCTCGAAGGCGTGCAGCCGGGCCTTGCCGGTCTCCGCCTGGACGAGGTCCAGCACCTCGTCCTGCCGCTTGAGCAGCAGGTCGTGGAAGCGCAGCAGCACGGCGGCCCGGCGGCGCACCGGCAGCGCGGCCCAGGCCGTCTGGGCGCGGCGGGCCAGCTGGAAGGCGACCTCGACGTCGGCCGGGGTGGACTGCGGCAGGCTGGCCAGCCGTTCGCCGGTCAGCGGGGCCACGGTCTCCACCAGGTCGGGCTCGCCGGTGGCGGTGACGCCGGCGGCCAGCCGGGCGACCAGGGCCGGCGGGACGGCCGCCGCGACGGTCCGGCCGCCGCCGGGGGCGGCCGGGTTGCCGGCGCCGGGGTGTTCGGTGGCCACTGCATCTGCTGTGAGGTCCGACATACGGCGCAGCCTAGGCGACCGGCGGCCGTCCCGGTACCCGTCGGTAACAAGAATCTGCCGCAGTCGGGCGAAAGCGGACGCGCCGCCCGGCCCGGTCAGCGGGTCGGGGTGAAGCTGTTGAGCACCGCGTAGAAGCGCTGCTCGGCCTCGTTCCACTCGCTGCCCTTCTCCGGGCTGGACGAGTAGATCGCGTAGCTGGTGCCGTCCTGGCTGATGAACTCGGTCTCGATCGCGCGCCGGCGGCCGCCCTCCTTGGCCAGGTAGCTGAACTCCCAGACCGCCGCCTCCTGGCCCTTCACCGCGGTGCCGGCCATCCGGTGCTGCTTGTAGTCCCTGAGCGACTTGGAGACGCTGGTCTCCATCTGCCGCATGTGATCCAGCGGCTTGACCGACTGGCCGACGGTGACGGCGAACTGGAGGTAGTGCACCTTGCCGTCGGGGCTGTAGAAGATCTGGTTGTCGCCCGCGCTGATCCGCTGCCAGGCCGGTGTCCCGTTCGGCAGCGGGAACCGGAAGCCGGCCGGGTCGTCGACCCAGTGGTAGCCGCTGGGCGGCGCCACCGCCGGCGTGGCGTCGCTGGTGGGCTCCGGCCCGGTGGACTCGGCGGCGGACGGCGTCGGGTCGTCGGGGCCGCCGCCGCCCACCACGTGCCGGGTGACGAGGAAGGTGCCCGCGGCGGCCAGCAGGCCGACGGCCACCGCCACACCGACGATCTTCAGCAGGCTGCGGCGCTTGGCCGGTCCGCGCACGGGCGCTATGGAGTGCGGCACCGGCGCGACGGGCCCGGTCTGCGCCCGTGCCATGGCCTGCGCGCCCCCGGCGGTGTCCGGTTCGGCGGGGACGGCGGGCGGCGCGGGCGGCCCGGCGGGCGCGGCGGCCTTCGGCTCGGTCGGTTCCTCGGAGCCCCCGGCCGGCTCCGTCGCCGGCTCCGGGCGCTCGCTGCGGTCCACCACCGGCACCGACTGGGTGGGCGTGCGCACCGCGGCGACCGACTTCAGGCCGATCGTGTGCCCGGCCTGCACCTCGGCCAGCATCCGGGCCACCTCGTCGGCGGCGGGCCGCTCGGCCGGGTCCTTGGCCATCAGCGCGGCCAGGACCGGGCCCAGCGGGCCGGCCCGCCGGGACTCCGGCAGCGGCTCGTCGACCACCGCGGCGAGCGTGGTGATCGGCGAGTCCCGCCGGAACGGCGACTGCCCCTCGACCGCCGCGTACAGCGTCGCCCCGAGGCCCCACAGGTCGGAGGCCGGTCCGGGCCGCTCGCCCTGGGCGCGCTCCGGCGCCAGGTAGTCCGGCGAGCCGACCAGGTCGCCCGGCCGGGTCAGCTCGGTCGCGCCCTCGTACTTCGCGATGCCGAAGTCCAGCAGCACCACCCGGCCGGTACCGCGCTCCAGCAGCACGTTGGCCGGCTTGACGTCCCGGTGCAGCACGCCCAGCTGGTGGCCGCGGTGCAGGGCGGCCAGCACCTGGCTGCCGACCTCGGCGGCGGCGCGCGGCTGCAGGGTGCCGTCCTGGCTGATCACGTCGGCCAGCGAGCGGCCGTCGACCAGCTCCATCACGATCCACGGCCGGCCGTCCTGCTCCAGCACGTCGTGCACGGTGATCACACCGGGGTGCTTGATCCGCGCGGCCGCGCTGGCCTCGCGCTTCATCCGGGTGTGCAGGATCTGGAGGTCCTCCTCGGGCAGGTGGTTGACGGTCAGCTCCTTGACCGCGACCTCGCGGTCGAGCATCCGGTCCCAGGCCCGCCAGACGGTGCCCATGCCACCCCGGCCGAGCCGCTCGCCGAGCTCGTACCGCCCGGCCAGCAACCGCTCCGCCTCGGCCGCATCCGGCCGGTCCTGCACGCCCATCTGCGCCCGCTCCCCCACACATTCCGCCTGCCGTCACCGCGACGGAGGACCTGGTGCAGACCACTGTTCGAACAAATCCCACGCACACATTAGGCGCACCTTGCCGCCCCCGGTAATCACGCCCACCCGCTGGACCGCAGGACCGGAACCCCGGCGGGTCGTCAGCCCGCGAACAGCACCACGGCGGCAATTCCCAGCGCGAGCAGCACGAACACTCCACCCACCAACAGCGGCCCCCACAGGGAGGGGGGTATCCGGGGCGGTTTCGCCCCGTTTCCTGCCCCGAAGTCCCCACCGTCGCCGCCCTTTCGGGCACTCCCCCGCGCCCCGGAGCCGCCGCCCCCCGGACGCCGCGGCCGAGGCACCGCCGGCGCCTCCGCCCGCGTCGCCCGGACCACCGCCGACCGCTCCCCGTCGACCGGCTCCGGCGCCCCCGCCAGCAGCTCCGCCAGTTCCCGGCGCACCGCCTCCGCCGTCGGGCGCAGCGCCGGATCGGGCTGCAGCAGCCGCTCCACCAGCGACGCCAGCGGCCCGCACACCACCGAGGGCTCCCGCCGCCCGTCCCGCACCGCCGTGACCAGCTCCGGCACGTCCCGCTCCGGGTACGGCGAGCGGCCGGTGACCAGCCGCTGCAGCAGCACCCCGAGCGCCCAGCAGTCGCCCGCCGGGCCGCCGTCCAGCGGCCAGCGCTCCGCCACCGGCCCGACCAGGTCGGCCCGCACCTCGTACCGGCGCCGCCCGCCCGGCCCGCCGAGGTCCTCGGCCAGCGCCTCCTCCGCCACCCCGGCGAGCAGCCCGCCGAGCATCGCGGCGCCGTCCTCGCAGACCAGCACCGACTCCGCGGTCACGGCGCCGTGGGTCAGCCCGGCCGCGTGCAGCGCCCGCAGCGCTCCGGCCAGGTCCGCCGCCAACTCGGCCGCCCGGTACGGCGGCAGCGGTCCGTCGACGAGCAGGTCGGCCGCCGTCCGCCCGGCCGGCCGCTCCTCCACCGTCCACAGCAGCTCGCCCTCGACGAAGGCGCCCACCCCGCGCAGCAGCCGCGGGTGCGCGACCGGAGCGGCCGAACCGACCGCCGCCACCCGCCGCACCAGCCGGTCCGCCTGCGCCGCGGCGGCCTTCTCCGGATCCTGACCGGCCGACAGCAGCCCGGGCAGTTCCAGGGCGCCGAGCAGGACCGATTCGCCGGTCCGCTCGTCCACCGCGTGGGCACGCAGCGGCTCGGGACGGTCCGTCAGCCGGTACCGCCCCGCCAGCAACTGTCCGGGGCCGCCTCGCATGCCAGTTCCTCTCGCTCGCCGACCAGCCTACTGAGCGGCTCCCTTAGGCTCGATCCCATGGACTGGACCGATCTGATCGACACCGCCTTCGAGGTGGCCGGAAACAGCGGCAAGGGCAACCACGCGGAGGCCGTTCGGGCCGTCGAGGCGTCCGTCGTGGCCGACGAGAAGCCGGTCGCCTCCACCGCCGGGCGCCACCCCGACCACTTCCGCAAGGGAGTGCTCGTGCTGACCACCCACCGGCTGCTCTTCCTGAAGGACGGGAAGCCGCCGGTCCCGGTTCCGCTGGCCTCCGTCACCGACGCCACCGTGACCCGCACCAAACTCAACGGCGAAGTGCTGCTGGTGGTGGCGCTCACCGGCTCGCACCGCTTCGAGGACGTGGTCAAGGCCGAGTTCTTCGCCGAGCAGCTCCGGGCCGCCGCCCGGGCCGCCCGGAACGCCCCGAAGTCCCTGTCCGCCGCCCCCGCCGAAGCCTCCACCGGCGAACAGCTCGTCGGTCAGCTCGAACGGCTCGCCGCCCTGCACGCCTCCGGCGCCCTCACCGAGGACGAGTTCACCCGCGCCAAGCAGCGCCTGATCGGCTGAGCGGGCCCGTCACGGCGCGGGCTGGAAGCTGTTGAAGACGACGTCCCGGACCGGGGCCTGGGCGGCCCACTCGGCGTCCGGGACGATCCAGTAGATCGAGTACCCGTACTTGGCCGGGGTGCCGGTCACGAAGCCGCGGTTGAGCGAGTGCGTCTTGGGCGTGCCGTTGGTCCACTCCCAGTCCGCCGCGTTGGTCCACTGCCGGTAGGTGATCGCCGACAGGTTCAGCCGCTGGTAGTTGCTGACCTGGCCGCGGACGTTGGGCTCCGACTCCTGCCAGTCCGCCACCGCGCTGGCGCCGGGCGACGTGGTCCACTCGATCCGCAGCTGGCTGCCGTCGGCCGCGTTCTTGAAGATCCGCCGGTTGGCGTCCGACCCGGTCTGCTGCAGCCCGTCCGGCAGCACCACCGAGAAGCCGCTCGGGTCCTTGTACTCGTGGTACCCGGCCGGCACGGCGCCCGGTACCGGCTGCACCGGGGTCTGGGCCGGTGCCGGGGGCTGCGCGGGGGCCGCCGGCGCGCTCGCCGACTGCGCGGGCGCGTCCGGCACCGCGGCCGGGTCGCCGGTCGGCTGCGAGGCCGCCGGCCCGGGGGCGGGCTCGGTCGCGGGCGCGGTCGCCGGCGCGCTCCCGCTCGGCTCCGGCTCCGTACCGGCCGCCACCGGCGCGCTGGCCCCCGCGCTCTGCGAGGCCGCGCCGTCGGCGGCACCGTCCCCGTTGCCGACCATCTGGATCACCGCCACCACCCCGGCGATCAGCAGCAGCACCACGATCACGGTGGCGATGGCCAGCCGCCGCCGGCCGGTGCGCGGGTCCGCCCCGGCCGCCTGCGTCGCCCCCATCGTCCACTCGCTGGTCACCGGCCGGATCGACTCCGGCGCCGGCTCCCCGGACGGCTCCTCGGCGGCTTCCCCGCCCTGGGCCCGGCTGCCGACCCGGACCGTCCCCAGCAGCCCGCCCACAGGCCGCTTGCGCCCCTGCTCGGGCCGCTCCGGCTCCTCCTGCGGAGTCTGCGGAGCCTTCGTCGCCTCGGCCTCGGCGGCCTTCTCCACCGGCACCGCGTGCTCGGTGGTCGACTCCGCCCGCGCGGTCGCCTCCGCGACCACCCGCTTGAGCATCGACCGGGTCTGCGAGGCGTCCAGCCGCTCGGCCGGGTCCTTCGCCAGCAGCCCCTCGATCACCGGCAGCAGCGGCCCGGCGTTCGCCGGCGTGGTCAGGTCCTCGGTCATCACCGCGGTCAGCGTGGCCAGCGCCGAGCCCCGGTCGTACGGCGGCCGGCCCTCGACCATCGCGTACAGCGTGCCGCCCAGCGACCAGAGGTCGGCCGGCGGCCCGGGCTTCTGCCCGCGGGCCCGCTCCGGCGAGATGTACGAGGGCGCGCCGACCAGCATCCCGGTCGAGGTGACCGAGGCGTCGCCCTCCACGCTGGCGATGCCGAAGTCGGTGAGCACCACCCGGCCGTCCTCGCCGATCAGCACGTTGGACGGCTTGACGTCCCGGTGCAGGATCCCGAGCGCGTGCGCCGCGCTGAGCACGCCCAGCACGTCGAGCGCGATCTCCGCCGCCCGGCCGGGCTCCAGGGGACCGTCCTCGCGCACCACGTCAGCCAGCGAGCGGGACTCGACCAGCTCCATGACGATCCACGGCCGGTCGTCCTCGTCGACCACGTCGAAGACCGTCACCGCCGAACTGTGCCGGATCCGCGCGGTGGCCTTGGCCTCGCGCAGCGTCCGGGTGATCAGCCGGTGCTTCTCCTCCTCGTCGACGCTGGCGTTCATCCGCAGTTCCTTGACCGCGACGGTCCGCCCCAGCATCTCGTCCTCGGCGCGCCAGACCGTGCCCATGCCGCCGCGCCCGAGCACGCCGTTCAGGCGGTAGCGGCCGGCCAGGAGGCGGCCGGTGGAACCCTTCGCCTGGGTCATTCGGAACGTTCCCCCATGTGCTGCCGGCGGTCGTGGTGACGGCGCGTCGGCCCGACCTGGGTCCCGGACGCCCAAGCCTCCATCATCCCCTGTCCCGAGGGCCCTCGACCACCCACCCCCGCCCCAAGCTGGGACGAACCGGAACGGTAACGGCGCTCCGTGCCCGATCTGTGATCGAAAACTCGCCAAGATCTGCCCGGGCCACTGCTACCGTTCGGCAGCTCATCGTCTTTCCGGGGGGATTCGACGCCCATGACCGCACCCGCACCGGGCACTGACGGCCCATCGTCCCGGCCGCGCACCGCCCAGCACTACTCGGTCGCCCCACCCCCGGCCGCCCCCGAGGGCTACGTCGCCCCCGGCATGCCCGGCGCCCCGGTGGCCGGCTTCGAACCCCCCGAACCCGCCCGCCCGACGCCCCCCGCGGCCCCCCGGCACCGCACCGCCCTGGCCGTCGCCCTCGCCCTGCTCGCCATGCTGCTCGGCGGCCTCGCCTACGGCAGCGCCCCGCTGCGCGCCGCCGACAGCCTCGGCTGGCTGGCCATCGCCCCCGCGGGCCTGGTCGCCCTCCCGCTGGGCCGCCTCGGCGGCCGGGCCCGCTTACTCCCCCCGCTCGGCGCCCTCCTCGCCGCCGGTGCCCTCCTCCTCGGCCAGCTGATCGAGCACCTCCGCCGCCTCCCCGCCGGCACCCCCGCGCCCCGCGGCCTCCTGCACGACACCCTCACCACCTGGCGTGCCGACCTCCGCCCCCTCGACGCCGCCTTCTACGCCATCGCCCTGATCGGCGGCTTCCTCCTCACCCGCCGCACCGCCACCCGGAGTTGACCCCGGCGGCCGCCGCCGGGAACGCCGAAGGCCCCCGCCGTCACCGGCAGGGGCCTCCTTCGACACACGGCTCAGCGGTGGTCGAGCGCCGGGTTCACCGTCACCTCGACCCGCTGGAACTCCTTGAGCTCCGTGTACCCCGTCGTGGCCATCGCCCGGCGCAGCGCCCCGAACAGGTTCATCGTCCCGTCCGGCGTGTGCGAGGGCCCGGTCAGGATCTCCTCGGTGGTCCCGACGGTCCCGAGGTCCACCCGCTTGCCGCGCGGCAGCTCCTCGTGGACGGCCTCCATGCCCCAGTGGAAGCCCTTGCCCGGGGCGTCCGTGGCCCGCGCCAGCGCGGCGCCGATCATCACCGCGTCGGCGCCGCAGGCGACCGCCTTCGGGATGTCGCCGCTGTAGCCGACCCCGCCGTCCGCGATCACGTGGACGTAGCGGCCGCCGGACTCGTCCATGTAGTCACGGCGGGCGGCGGCCACGTCGGCCACGGCGGTCGCCATCGGCACCTGGATGCCCAGGACGTTGCGGGTGGTGTGGGCGGCACCGCCGCCGAAGCCGACCAGCACACCGGCGGCGCCGGTCCGCATCAGGTGCAGTGCTGCGGTGTACGTGGCGCAGCCGCCGACGATCACCGGCACGTCGAGTTCGTAGATGAACTGCTTGAGGTTGAGCGGCTCGGCGGCGCTGGAGACGTGCTCGGCCGAGACGGTGGTGCCGCGGATGACGAAGACGTCGACGCCGGCGTCCACGACAGCCTTGGAGAACTCGGCGGTGCGCTGCGGCGAGAGCGCGGCGGCGGTGACGACGCCGGAGTCGCGGACCTCCTGGATCCGCTGCTTGATCAGCTCGGCGCGGATCGGCGCGGCGTAGACCTCCTGGAGCCGGCGGGTCGCGGTGGACTCGTCGGTGATCGCGGCGATCTCGTCCAGCAGCGGCTGCGGGTCCTCGTAGCGGGTCCACAGGCCTTCGAGGTTCAGCACGCCGAGACCGCCGAGGCGGCCGATCGCGATGGCCTGCTGCGGCGAGACCACGCTGTCCATCGGGGCCGCCAGGAACGGCAGCTCGAAGCGGTAGGCGTCGATCTGCCAGGCGATCGAGACCTCCTTCGGGTCCCGCGTACGCCGGCTGGGGACGACGGCGATGTCGTCGAAGGCGTACGCCCGTCGGCCGCGCTTGCCTCGCCCGATCTCGATCTCGGTCACTTCGAGCCCTTCTCTTTGTTGCTCATGCCTGCCGGGTCACCCCGGCCGCACCCCAGTATCCCGCACCGGCACGGCTCCCGCCCCGACGGCCCACGGCCCGGACAGCCCGAGGGGCCCGCCGCCGCGGTGCGGCAACGGGCCCCTCAGTGGTTCACACCGTTCAGCGGGTCGAGTAGTTCGGCGCCTCGACGGTCATCTGGATGTCGTGCGGGTGGCTCTCCTTGAGGCCCGCCGAGGTGATCCGGACGAAGCGGCCCTTGCTCTCCATCTCGGCGACGGTGGCGGCGCCGACGTAGCCCATGGTCTGGCGCAGGCCGCCGACCAGCTGGTGCAGGACGGCCGACAGCGGGCCGCGGTAGGGCACCTGGCCCTCGATGCCCTCGGGGACGAGCTTGTCGTCCGAGGCCACCTCGGCCTGGAAGTAGCGGTCCTTGGAGTACGAGCGGCCCTGGCCGCGGGACTGCATGGCGCCCAGCGAGCCCATGCCGCGGTAGGACTTGAACTGCTTGCCGTTGATGAACAGCAGCTCGCCCGGGGACTCCTCGCAGCCGGCCAGCAGCGAGCCGAGCATCACGGTGTCGGCACCGGCGGCCAGCGCCTTGCCGATGTCGCCCGAGTACTGCAGGCCGCCGTCGCCGATGACCGGCACGCCGGCCGCCTGGCAGGCCTGGGCGGCCTCGTAGATGGCGGTGATCTGCGGGACGCCGATGCCGGCGACGACGCGGGTGGTGCAGATGGAGCCGGGGCCGACGCCGACCTTGACGCCGTCCACGCCGGCGTCGATCAGCGCCTGGGCGCCGTCGCGGGTGGCCACGTTGCCGCCGACCACGTCGATCCCGACGGCCGACTTGATCTTCGCGATCCAGGCCAGCGCGTTGTGGCTGTGGCCGTGCGAGGTGTCCACCACGAGGAAGTCGGCACCGGCCTCGACCAGGGCCTGGGCCCGGTCGAACGCCTCGGCGCTGGCACCGACGGCGGCGCCGACCAGCAGCCGGCCCTCGGCGTCCTTGGCGGCGTTCGGGTACTGCTCGGCCTTGACGAAGTCCTTGACGGTGATCAGGCCCTTGATCCGGCCCTCGTCGTCGACCAGCGGCAGCTTCTCGATCTTGTGGCGGCGCAGCAGGGCCATCGCGTCCACGCCGGAGATGCCGACCTTGCCGGTGATCAGCGGCATCGGGGTCATGATCTCGCGGACCTGGCGGGTGCGGTCCGACTCGAAGGCCATGTCGCGGTTGGTGACGATGCCGAGCAGCTTGCCGGCCTCGTCGGCGATCGGCACGCCGGAGATGCGGAACTTGGCGCAGAGCGCGTCGGCCTCGGCCAGGGTGGTCTCGGGGCCGACCGTGATCGGGTCGGTGACCATGCCGGACTCGGAGCGCTTCACGAGGTCGACCTGGTTGGCCTGGTCCTCGACGGACAGGTTGCGGTGCAGCACGCCGACGCCGCCCTGGCGGGCCATCGCGATGGCCATGCGCGACTCGGTGACCTTGTCCATCGCCGCCGAGAGCAGCGGGATGTTGACGCGCACGTTCCGGGAGATCCGGGAGGAGGTGTCCACCTGGTTCGGCAGCACCTCGGAGGCCCCGGGCAGCAGCAGCACGTCGTCGTACGTGAGCCCGAGCATCGCGAACTTCTCGGGTACGCCTGCGGCGTTGTAAGACATTTGGGGGGTACCTTCCGTGGCCGGCCTAATCCGCTCACGCCCTGAGGGTGGGGGCGCATTCATCGCTCACTCGCGCAGACCGCCGAAGCCGGGTGCGAATAGGAGGATCCTCCAAGGGGACCCCGCGCGCACCCGCCAAACTTTGGCAACCCGCCCAGGCGCCGATACCCCATGGTACTGGCACCGCGAATGTGTCCTCGTGTGCCCTTGACAACACCACCGCCCCGTGGATCATTCCCCCCGCAACCGGCGGAAACGGGTACGGACCGGGAGCAGCGGTCAGGAGGACTCCTCGGCGAGCGCGCGCAGCCGGCTGAGCGCCCGGTGCTGGGCCACCCGGACGGCGCCGGGCGACATCCCGAGCACCTCGCCGGTCTCCTCCGCCGAGAGCCCGGCGGCCACCCGCAGCAGCACCAGTTCGCGCTGACGGGCCGGCAGGTTGGACAGCAGCTCCTTCGCCCAGGCGGCGTCGCTGCTCAGCAGCGCCTGCTCCTCCGGGCCGAGCGCCTCGTCCGGCACCTCCGGCAGGTCGTCCTGCGGCACGACGGTCGAGCCGGGCCCGCGCATCGCGGCCCGCTGGAGGTCGGCGATCTTGTGGGCGGCGATCCCGTACACGAAGGCCTCGAAGGGGCGGCCCTGGTCCTTGTACCGGGGCAGCGCGCAGAGCACCGCGACGCAGACCTCCTGCGCGACGTCGTCCACGTGGTGCCGGGCCCCGCCGGGCAGCCGGACCAGCCGGGCGCGGCAGTACCGCAGCGCCAGCGGGTGGACGTAGGCGAGCAGCGCGTCGATCGCCGGGCCCTCGCCGCGCACCGCGGCCGCGACCAGTTCGCCCACCAGCGGCGAGCCGCCCGTGCCGAGCACCGGCGGGCGGTCCGGACCGGCCGCGCCGGCGGGATCGGCGTACGACGGATCGTGGCCCGGACCGGAGGGCTCGGCCTCCACCGGGTCCGCCTGGCCGGCCGCACCGGCGACGTCGTCGCGCATCGGTCCATGGTGCCTGGTCGAGCGGGAAAACGCGGCACCGCGTCCGGAGTTGTGCACCGGAACGTTATGCGCTGCGGCACCGTACGGCATGCCGCGCACCACCGGCCCCTCCTGCACCGTGCCGCCTCCCGCCCCGCCGCCGTCGGTGGTGGTTCCGTCCGTCGCGCCGTCCGCCGAGTGTCCTGCGGCTGCGTGGTTCGCCGCAGTGCCTGTCCGCTGGTCCCCGAGGTGCTCCACACCTCCATGGTGCAACCTCGGGACCGTAACGTCACACGCCCGTACGGGGACCGCCCCGGGAACCTCCGGCGGCACGCCGCAACCGGCGGCGCCGCCGGTGGTCAGCGGACCAGGCCCCAGCGGAAGCCCAGCGCCACCGCGTGCGCCCGGTCGGAGGCCCCGAGCTTCTTGAACAGCCGTCGGGCGTGGGTCTTGACCGTGTCCTCGGAGAGGAACAGCTCGCGGCCGATCTCGGCGTTGCTGCGGCCGTGGCTCATGCCCTCCAGCACCTGGATCTCACGCGCCGTCAGGGTCGGCGCGGCGCCCATGTCGGGGCTGCGCAGCCGGCGCGGGGCGAGCCGCCAGGTCGGGTCGGCGAGGGCCTGGGTGACGGTGGCCCGCAGCTCGGCGCGCGAGGCGTCCTTGTGCAGGTACCCGCGGGCGCCCGCGGCCACCGCGAGCGCGACCCCGTCGAGGTCCTCGGCGACGGTGAGCATGATGATCCGCGCGCCCGGGTCGGCGGACAGCAGCCGCCGGACCGTCTCGACCCCGCCGAGGCCGGGCATCCGGACGTCCATCAGAACGAGGTCGGAGCGGTCGGCCACCCAGCGGCGGAGGACCTCCTCCCCGTTCGTCGCGGTGGTGACCCGGTCCACACCGGGTACGGTCGCGACGGCGCGGCGAAGCGCCTCGCGGGCGAGCGGGGAATCGTCGCAAACGAGAACGGAAGTCATGACCGTCGTCCTCCGCAGCTGATCCGCGTCACGTTGAGCCTCCTGGCTGGTACGAACCTCTCCGACACGGCCGATCGGCGACAGACTTCGTCCTGATCGCCCCAACCTGCCCGCGATCGTTCCCGACGTCCGGCGCCCGCTAACCGCCTCCGCACTTCCAACGACCGTCACTCGAATGAGTTACGGCCTTCGGGGCCATCTCCACCACTGTACGTGGCCAATCCATTACCGATCAGCCGCATCGCGGTGCACACGCCGCACTTTTGCGCAGCTCACGCGCGGTCGGCGTACGACCCGCACACCGATTCGGCACGTCGCGCGCCCGTCGGCCACCCGATTGCCACGCGCGCGCCCGGCGGAGCCCTTGCCCACTATGCCCGTTTTTATAGCTTTCGTATGGTCATTGACTGTTGTGCCAGTGTGTGGGTGACTTGTCCATGGAGTTGCCTTAAGTCATATTTCCAGGTGTCCACACCAGTGCATCGAAGCCCCGCCGCACCGCTCGGCAGCAGCCCCGCCGAACGCCCGGCCGACGGCCGACAGCCTCTGAAGGGAATGAGCCATGGCAGATTTCTCCCGCCTCCCCGGTCCCAACGCGGACCTCTGGGACTGGCAGCTCTCCGCAGCCTGCCGTGGCGTGGACAGCTCGCTCTTCTTCCACCCCGAGGGCGAGCGCGGGGCCGCGCGCAGTTCGCGCGAGGCCAGCGCCAAGGAGGTCTGCATGCGCTGCCCGGTGATCGCCGAGTGCGCGGCGCACGCGCTGGCGGTCCGCGAGCCGTACGGCGTCTGGGGCGGGATGACCGAGGACGAACGCGAGGAGATGCTGGGACGCTCGCGGCACCGGCTGGTCGAGGTGCCGCTGGCCCCGCCGGCGGTCGCCCAGCGCTGACCCGACTCCAGGAGCGCCGTGAAGAAACGTTTCTTCTCGGCGCTTCAGCCTTCCGGCTCACCGTGCGTGCGGGACGCGGCAGCCCCGTCACTCACCGTCAGCGGTCGGCGGCCGCCCCCGCCAGCCGCTCCAGCATCAGCGCCACGGCCGGCACCTCGGCCAGGTCCGGCAGGGTCAGCGCGACCACCTGGCGCACCGCGGGCGCCCCGGAGGCCGTCCGCACCGGCACCGTCGACACGCCGTCAGGGCGTACCGACTGCAGCGCCAGCCGGGGCAGCACCGCCACTCCGAGCCCGGCCGCCACCAGGCCGACCACCGCCGGGTAGTCGTCCGTCGCGAAGTCGATCCGGGGCTCGAAGCCCGCTCCGGCGCACAGCTCCACCAGGTGCCCCCGGCACTGCGGACAGCCGGCGATCCACTGCTCCCCCGCCAGCTCGGCCAGCTCCACGCCCCGTCCGGCCAACGGGTGGGCGGCCGGCAGCAGGCCCAGCATCGGGTCGTCCAGCAGGGGGGTGACCACCAGATCGGACCAGTCGGTCCCGGCGGTCAGCTGCTGGGCCTCCAGGTTGGCCTCGGCCCGGGCCTCGCGCGGCGTGCCGTGGGCGGGCGCCGGGGCCGCGACGGCCCCGTCGGACTGCGGGTAGCGGAAGGCCAGCGCGATCTCGCACTCGCCGCCGCGCAGCATCGCCAGCGACTCCGGCGGCTCCGCCTCGACCAGCGACACGCGCACCCCCGGATGGCCGTCCCGCAGGCGGGCGACCGCCGGCGGCACCAGGGTGGAACTCGCCGTCGGGAAGGACACCAGCCGGACCCGCCCGGCCCGCAGGCCGGCGATCGCGGCCACCTCCTCCTCGGCGGCGGAGAGCCCGGCCAGGATTCCGGTGGCATGCTTGAGCAGGACCCGTCCCGCCTCGCTGAGCTGCATCCCGCGGCCCGAGCGGACCACCAGCGGGGTGTCGACCGACTTCTCCAGGGCCTTCATCTGCTGACTGATGGCGGGCTGGGTGCACCCCAGCTCGCGGGCGGCGGCGGAGAAGGAGCCGGTGCGGGCGACGGCACGCAGGACGCGCAGGTGGCGGGCCTCGATCATGCCTCAGTTATAAGGCAATCTTTGCATTCTGCAAAATTCTACTGATAGTTGAAGGATGAAGATCAACGCCGGAGGCCCGGCCCGCTCCCCCTCGCGGGGTGCGGACCGGGCCTCCGGTCAGGCGTCGGAGCCTCAGTGCGAGTGGCCGTGGCCGTGCGAGTGGCCGCCGTTGTCGGCCTCCTCCTCCTTCTTCTCCACCACGAGGGTCTCGGTGGTGAGGAGCAGGGAGGCGATCGAGGCGGCGTTCTCCAGGGCGGAGCGGGTGACCTTGACCGGGTCGATGACGCCGGCCTTCACCAGGTCGCCGTACTCGCCGGTGGCGGCGTTGTAGCCCTGGCCGGCCTCCAGCTCGGAGACCTTGGAGGTGATGACGTAGCCCTCCAGGCCGGCGTTCTGGGCGATCCAGCGCAGCGGCTCGTGCAGCGCCTTGCGGACCACGGCGACACCGGTGGCCTCGTCGCCCGACAGGCCCAGGCCGTCCTCCAGCACCTTGGCGGCGTGGACCAGGGAGGCGCCACCACCGGCGACGATGCCCTCCTCGACCGCGGCGCGGGTCGCCGAGATGGCGTCCTCCAGGCGGTGCTTGCGCTCCTTCAGCTCCACCTCGGTGGCGGCGCCGACCTTGATGACGCAGACGCCGCCGGCCAGCTTGGCCAGGCGCTCCTGCAGCTTCTCGCGGTCCCAGTCGGAGTCGGTCGCGGCGATCTCGCCCTTGATCTGGGCGACGCGGCCGGCGACGGCCTCGGCGTCACCGGCGCCGTCGACGACCGTGGTCTCGTCCTTGGTGATGGTCACGCGGCGGGCGGTGCCCAGCACGTCCAGGCCGACCTGGTCGAGCTTGAGGCCGACCTCCTCGGAGATGACCTGGCCACCGGTCAGGACGGCCAGGTCGCCGAGGATCGCCTTGCGGCGGTCGCCGAAGCCCGGGGCCTTGACGGCGACGGCGTTGAAGGTGCCACGGATCTTGTTGACGACCAGGGTCGACAGCGCCTCGCCGTCGACGTCCTCGGCGATGATCAGCAGCGGCTTGGAGGCACCGCCCTGGAGGATCTTCTCCAGCAGCGGCAGCAGCTCCTGGATGGAGGAGATCTTGCCCTGGTTGATCAGGATGTACGGGTCCTCCAGGACCGCCTCCTGCCGCTCCGCGTCGGTGACGAAGTACGGCGACAGGTAGCCCTTGTCGAACTGCATGCCCTCGGTGAAGTCCAGCTCCACGCCGAAGGTGTTCGACTCCTCGACGGTGATGACACCGTCCTTGCCGACCTTGTCGATCGCCTCGGCGATCAGCTCGCCGACCTGGGTGTCCTGCGCGGAGAGGGACGCGACGGCGGCGACGTCGTCCTTGCCCTCGATCTCGCGGGCGACGGACAGCAGGTGCTCGGAGACGGCGGCGACGGCCTTGTCGATGCCCTTCTTCAGGGCGGCCGGGCCGGCGCCGGCGGCGACGTTCCGCAGGCCCTCGTTGACCAGGGCCTGGGCCAGCACGGTGGCGGTGGTGGTGCCGTCACCCGCGACGTCGTTGGTCTTGGTGGCGACCTCCTTGACGAGCTGCGCGCCAAGGTTCTCGTACGGGTCGTCCAGCTCGACCTCGCGGGCGATGGTGACACCGTCGTTGGTGATGGTCGGGGCGCCGAACTTCTTGTCGATGACGACGTTGCGGCCCTTGGGGCCGATGGTCACCTTGACGGTGTCGGCCAGCTTGTTGACACCGCGCTCCAGCGAGCGGCGGGCGTCCTCGTCGAACTGCAGGATCTTCGCCATGTTCCCTATTCCCTCGGGACTGCGGCAGGCCCACCGGCCGCCGAACTACGTGAACCAACAACCACGCCCCGGGCCACTGTCACGGAGGACACGGATCCGGGGCGGGTCGGGGACGTCTTACTTCTCGATGATCGCGAGAACGTCGCGGGCGGAGAGCACCAGGTACTCCTCGCCCTGGTACTTCACCTCGGTGCCGCCGTACTTCGAGTACAGGACGATGTCACCCACGGCGACGTCGAGCGGCAGACGCTGGCCGTCCTCGAAGCGGCCCGGGCCGACGGCCAGGACGACGCCCTCCTGGGGCTTCTCCTTGGCGGTGTCCGGGATAACCAGGCCGGAGGCCGTGGTGGTCTCGGCGTCGAGCGGCTGGACCACGATGCGGTCCTCGAGCGGCTTGATGGCAACCTTGCTGCTGGTGGTCACGTCCGAGCTCCCCTTCGGAGATTACGGGGTTTTCTAACGGGTAGGGGCGATCCTGCGGGTCTGCCGTCGCGGGGGTCAGACACGCGTCGTCGCGTTAGCACTCTCCAGGTGGTGAGTGCCAAGGACGACCATAGGGCCGTGTTAGCACTCAGTCAACCAGAGTGCCAACGACGCGCCCTGAGGACCCCGGTTCGAGGGTGAGTAGCCGGTGAGTAGCCGTACTCATGTGCGGCCCGGCCCGGCTCGCCAGACTCGTGCCATGACTCCGATCCTCCCGGTCCGCGTGGACCCGCCCCGCTCCAAGGACGCGGCGCTCTCCCTGCTGGCGCTGCTCCTGCTGGGGGCGGTGCTCCCGGTCGCCGTGTTCCTCCTCGTCTGCCTCGCCGGCAGCGCCGCCGGCTTCGACGGCGGCGACGACGGGGACGGCAGCGCCTGGGCCACCCTGGGCGCGGCCTTCCTGGCCACCCCGGTGGTCGCCCTCACGGTGAGCGTCGTGACGGCCGTCCGCAGCCTCCGGTCCGGCTACCGGTTCCTCCCGGTCGCCGCCGCGACCACCGCCCTGGCCGCCCCGTTCTCACTGCCCACGCTGCTCTCCTCAGGCCTCCTCCGGTGAACCCGCCGCCCGGCACACCCGGGCGCACCGGGCGGCGGACGCCGTCGCTCCGCCCGCCCCGCCGACCGGCGAGAATGGGCCCGTGGACACCGAGAACCTCCAGCCGCTGCTGACGCCCGAGGGCCAGGCCCTGCTCGCCGAGTTGCGCGAGTTCACCCCCGAGGAGGAGCTCGCGCTGGCGACCCGGCTGCGACGGGAGCACCCGGCGGAGCTGGTGTCGGCCGCGTTCGGCCAGGCACGGCTGCGGCAGCGGGCGCGGGCGAAGTTCGGGACGGACGCCGACCTGATGTACTTCACGCCCAACGGCGTCGAGCAGTCCACCCGGCGCAGCGTGGCCGAGTGGCGGGCGCGGCGGTTCGCGGCCCTGGGCGTACGGCGGCTGGCGGACCTGTGCTGCGGCATCGGCGGGGACGTGCTGGCGCTGGCCCGGGCGGGCATCGAGGTGCTGGCCGTCGACAAGGACCCGGCGGCCTGCGCCGCCACCGCGGCCAACGCCGCCGCCCTGGGCCTCGCGGAGCTGGTCGAGGTGCGCTGCGCGGACGTCGCCGAGGTGGACGTCACCGGCTACGACGCGGTGTTCACCGACCCGGCCCGGCGCACCGCGCGCGGCCGGGTGTTCGACCCCGAGGCGTACGCCCCGCCGCTCTCCTGGGCGATCGAGGCCGGCCGGCGGACCCCGGTCGGCGCGCTGAAGGTCGCGCCGGGCATCCCGCACGAGGCCGTGCCGGAGGACGCCGAGGCCGAGTGGGTCTCCGACCACGGCGACGTCAAGGAGGCGGTGCTCTGGTTCGGCACCGGGGCCACGAGCCCGCACCGGGCCACCCTGCTGCCGCAGGGCGCCGCTCTGACCGGCGGCGACCTGCCCGACCCGCCGGCCGGCCCGGTCGGGCGCTACCTGTACGAGCCGGACGGCGCGGTGATCCGGGCCCACCTGGTGGCCGAGGTCGCCGGGCAGGTGAACGGCCGGCTGATCGACCCGAAGATCGCCTACCTGACCTCGGACGAGCTGGTCGCCACCCCGTACGCGCACGCCTTCGAGCTCACCGACGTACTGCCGTTCAACATCAAGAAGCTCAAGGCGCTGCTGCGCGAGCGGGCGGTCGGCACGGTGGTGATCAAGAAGCGCGGGATGGCGATCACCCCGGAGGAGCTGCGCCGTCAGCTCAAGCCCTCCGGGCCGAACACCGTCACCGTGATCCTCAGCCGCACCGACAACGGGCCGCTGATGATGCTGGGGCAGCCGGTCTGAGCCGGGCTACGAGGCGGGCGCCTGGATGTAGTCCTCCAGGCGGGCCACCGAGAAGCCCTGCTCCTGGATCCGGGCCAGCAGGTCGCCGAACATCTGGGTCATCGTGGCGCCCTTGAGCTCCTTGGGGCCGCGGAAGTGCGCCAGGATGATGTCGCCGGGCTTCAGCTTCTTGTCCGCCGCCTGGTACTGCATGTCGTGGATCTGCATCGACTCGCGCCACAGCACGATCGCGCGCGGGCCGCACTGCTGGACCGAGGTGTTGAGGGTCGGGGTGTTGGCGCCGTCGCCGAACGGCGGGCGGAACAGCAGCGGGGCGGTGCCGTACTGCTGGGTGAGCGCGGACTGGTCGTCGCAGATCTCGGCCTTCTGCTTCTCCGGCGGGATCTTGCTCATCACCGGGTGGTCCACGGTGTGGTTCTGGATGTGGTTGCCCAGCGCCTGGAGCGGCTTGAAGTAGGCGTAGTCGTTCTTGACGATGTCCCTGGTCAGGAACATCGAGATCGGCACCTTGAGGTCGGTGAGCATCTCGACGAACTTCGGGTCCTTCTCGGCCCCGTCGTCGATGGTGATGAAGACGACCTTGTCACTGGTCTTCACATCGCTGAACACCGGTACGGGGCCGGTCCGTTCGAGCTTGATCGGCTTGTCGGCGGGCGGCGCCGGGGCGGGGGCGAGCGGGGTGAGGTTCCACTTGGCCCAGGCCGCCGCGCCCGCTCCCGCCGGGGCGCCGGTGGTGGGGGCCGCGGCCGCGCTGGTCGGCGCGGCGCCGGTGGGCCGGGGCGCGGCCGGCGTGCTCGCGGCGGCCGGGGCTGCGGTGCCGCCGCCTCCGTCGCCGCACGCGGTGGCGAAGGCCAGCACGGCCAGTGCCCCCACCGCGTACGTCCTGGTCCTGCTCCGCCCGTCCCTGTTCACCGCTGCCCGCTCCCGGTTCCCGTCCAGCCTTCTCTCAGCTATGCACGGTAGCCGTCGGGCCGCCGGTTCCCGACCGCGGGCTGTTCGACATGCTCGCTGGTGAAGGACCAGCGGTGCACCGGGCGGCCGAGCAGCTCGGCCGGCGGGTCGGCGACGGGCACCGGCTCGCCGGTCCACCAGGTGATCAGCAGTACTCGCTCACCCGGAGCGGAGAGCAGTTCGAGGCGTTCCAGACCGGCCGCGCCGCGGACGGCCGGCAGCACCGACTCCCGCACCCAGGCGGCGAGTTCGACTCCTCGGCCGGTCGCCGCCCGGGCCTCCCACATCGCGGCGACGGTCATGCCGCGCCGCCGCCGAGGGCGTCGTAGGCCTGGCCGTGGACATCGGTGTGGGGGACGTGCACCTCGGTCACCGGCAGCGAGGAGTCCGCCGACAGGTCGAAGGCGGACGGCGTGCGGTCGCGCCACACCATCTCGGAGCCCAGCGCGGCGACCATCGCGCCGTTGTCGGTGCACAGGCCCGGCCGGGGCACCCGCAGCCGGATGCCGGCCCGGTCGCAGCGCTGCTGGGCCATCTCGCGCAGCCGCGAGTTGGCCGCCACGCCGCCGCCGATCATCAGGTGGTCGACACCGTTGTCCTTGCACGCCTTGACGGCCTTGCGGGTGAGCACGTCGGTGACCGCCTCCTGGAAGGACGCCGCCACGTCGGCGATCGGCACCTCCTCGCCGGCCCGGCGCCTGGCCTCCACCCAGCGGGCGACGGCGGTCTTCAGGCCGGAGAAGGAGAAGTCGTACTCCGGGTCGTTCTTGCCGGTCAGGCCGCGCGGGAAGGCGATCGCCTTCGGGTCGCCCTCGCGGGCCGTGCGGTCGACGATCGGGCCGCCGGGGAAGCCGAGGCCGAGCACCCGGGCGACCTTGTCGAAGGCCTCGCCGGCCGCGTCGTCGATGGTCGCGCCGAGCGGGCGGACGTCGCTGGTGATGTCCTCGCTGAGCAGCAGCGAGGAGTGCCCGCCGGAGACCAGCAGGGCCATCGTCGGCGAGGGCAGCCGGCCGTGTTCCAGCTGGTCGACGCAGATGTGCGAGGCGAGGTGGTTGACCCCGTACAGCGGCTTGTCCAGCGCCCAGGCGTACGCCTTCGCGGCGCTGACGCCGACCAGCAGCGCACCGGCCAGGCCGGGGCCGGCGGTGACGGCGATGCCGTCCAGGTCGCTCGCCTTGATCCCGGCGGTGTCCAGGGCGCGCTGGATGGTCGGGACCATCGCCTCCAGGTGCGCGCGGCTGGCGATCTCCGGGACGACACCGCCGAAGCGGGCGTGGTCGTTGACGCTGGAGGCGACGGCGTCGGCCAGCAGCGTGGTGCCGCGCACGATGCCGACGCCGGTCTCGTCGCAGGAGGTCTCGATGCCGAGGACGAGCGGTTCGTCAGCCATGGCGGGTGTCCTCAATGTCCTTCGGGTCAGTGCTGTCAGTGCTGGGGTGGTCGAGGCGCATCACCAGCGCGTCGACGTTGGCGGGCTGGTAGTAGCCGCGCCGGATGCCCACCGGTTGGAAGCCGTGCCGCTCGTACAGCCGCTGGGCGCGCAGGTTGTCCACCCGCACCTCCAGCAGCAGCTCGGCGCACTCGCGCCGGGCGGCCTCCCGGATCAGGTCGGTGAGCAGTGCCGTGCCGAGGCCGGCGCCCTGGTGGCGGTCGTCGACGGCGATGGTCTGGACGTCGCCCTCGCCGGCGATCGCCATCAGCCCGGCGTAGCCGACGACCGTGCCGTCCGGAGCGGCCGCGACGGTGTAGTGGCGGGTGCCGCCGCGGTGGGCCTCGGCGAGCTCGGACCAGAACATCCCGGCGGACCAGGCGTCCTCCGGGAAGAGCCGCAGCTCCAGCTCCAGCACCGGCGCGATGTCCCACCAGCGCATCGGGCGCAGGGTGGTGCCGTGGTTCACGCCGGGAGCACCGCCTTGTAGCCGGCCGGGACCTGGGCGTCCGGGCGGCGCAGGTACAGCGGGTGGTTCGGCAGCAGTTCGCGCCCGGCGGCCAGCTCGGCGGCGGCGAAGGCGGCCAGGGCGCCGGCCGAGACGTGCGCGGGGCCGTGCGCGCCCGGGAAGGTGTCGGGGTAGAGCAGCGCGCCGGCGCCCACGGAGCGCTCCGGCGGGGTCAGCTCGGCCGGGCGGTCCACGCCTGGGCCCTCGGTGCGGCGGCCCTCGGCGTCGTACGAGGCCCAGTAGACCTCCTTGCGGCGCGCGTCGGTGGCGGCCGTGAACGGCTGCCCGGCCAGGCCCTCGGCCCGGGCCTGGAAGGCGATCGCGTCCAGGGTGCAGACGCCGTGCACCGGCAGCCCGAGGGCGTGGCCGAGCGCGGCGGCGGTCACCAGGCCGACCCGCAGGCCGGTGTACGGGCCGGGGCCGACGCCGACCGCGATGCCGGTCAGCCGGTGCTTGTCCACCCCAGCGGCCCGCAGCACCTGGTCGATCGCGGGCAGCAGCAGTTCGCCGTGGCGCCTGGCGTCGACCTGGTGGGTCTCGGCGAGGACGGCCGTGCCGTCATGGACGGCGGCGGTGACGGCGGGGGTAGCGGTGTCGAACGCGAGCAGCAGCACGGGTCAAGGTTAGACCGACGTTGGGCCGACCGGCCGATCGGCAAGGTGTACCACTCGGGAACACAGGTCCGAGGCGCTGCGACCCGCGCGGATGAACCTGGCACGATGGGGCCGTACGTAAAGGGACAGTGGCGGGAGCGGCGACGTGGCGAAGATGGGTCCTGGAGTGGTGGTCACGGGGTTGACCCTGGGGGCCCTGGCGGTGGTGAGCCTGCTGGCCTTCCAGGCGAGCGGCGCCCAGGACCGGGCCGGCGGCGCCAAGCCCACCGCCACCACCACGGCGACCGGCACGGCCACCACCGCGGCACCCGCCCCCTCGGCCACCCCGACCGTCCCCGCGCTGCCGGCCACCTCGGGCACCGGCACCCGGGTCGTCTACTCGGTCGGCAGCCACTACGTCTGGCTGGTCGACCCGAAGAAGAGCCCGCAGGTCGCGGCCGCCTTCCCGGTCACCCCGGGCTCGGTCGAGCCGGCCGCGGGCAGCTACGCGGTGTACAGCCGCACCCAGACCACCACCGGGACAGACGGCAGGCAGATCGAGCACGTGGTGCGCTTCGCCCAGCAGAACGGCGTGGTGTTCGGCTTCAGCGCGGCGGTGGACGGCTCGACGCCGACCACCGACCCGAGCGCCAAGACCGGCGGCATCCGCAGCGGCCGCCCCGAGGGCCAGCTGCTCTGGGACTTCGCACCGAAGGACACCAAGGTGGTCGTGGTCCCCTGATCCCGGACGGCCCGGGGCGAGCGACCCGGGCGAACCGGACCGACGAAGACCCGGCCGGGGAAGACCGGACCGGGGAAACCGGACTCAGGCGGCCCGGGGCGTCCGCGCCTCGGGCCGTTCGTCGTGCTCGGACCGCGGTTCGGGCGGCGTGGACACCGCCTCG
Source organism: Kitasatospora sp. NPDC002543 (assembly GCF_053594915.1). Taxonomy (NCBI): domain Bacteria; kingdom Bacillati; phylum Actinomycetota; class Actinomycetes; order Kitasatosporales; family Streptomycetaceae; genus Kitasatospora; species Kitasatospora sp. NPDC002543. The sequence continues at coordinate 26,539 of NZ_JBSFWR010000037.1, forward strand.
GCGGCCGCACAGGCGGCCAGCAGCGCCCGCATCGGCTCTCCCGGAGCGCGACGGGCGGACTCTCCGGCCCCGGCCGCGGGAACCGCGCGCTGCGGGGCGGGGGTGGTGCTCGACATGGCGCCTCCCTAGTTAGGCAGACCTAACCGCAGCACCCATCCCACCACGCCCGGCACCCCGCCCGCAACATCTTCCCGACAGCTTGTCGGCAAGATGTCGGGAAGATTTCGGCGCGCCGTCGGCCGTCCGGGTTCTGCCGGCCCGGATCCGCCGTCTGGGGCTCCTAGGGCGTGTCTGACAATTGGCGTCGCACGCCCGGCGGGAATTGCCAGACACGCCCTAGCCCAGGTCCGCCAGTGCCGCGTCCGCCCAGCGCGGGCCGATGCCGGTCAGCACCACCCGGCGCGGGTCCTGGTCGTCCTCGGCCGCGGTGCCGCCGATGGCGCGCTCGATCCGGACCTCCAGGCGGTCCTCGGACAGCCGCTCGACCTTGCCCTCGCCCCACTCGACCACGACCACCGACTCGGGCAGCGAGACGTCCAGGTCGAGGTCCTCCATCTCGTCCAGGTCCCCGCCCAGCCGGTACGCGTCCACGTGCACCAGCGCCGGGCCCCCGACCAGCGACGGGTGCACCCGGGCGATCACGAAGGTCGGCGAGGTCACCGCGCCGCGGACCTGCAGCCCCTCCCCCAGCCCCCGGGTCAGCGTGGTCTTCCCCGCCCCCAGTTCGCCGGAGAGCAGCACCAGGTCGCCCGGCCGCAGCAGCGCGGCCAGCTCCCGGCCGAGCCGGCCCATCCGCTCCGGCGTGGGGACGGTGAGAGTGGCGTGCGAGCCCATGCGCGTGTCTTGCCCTTCGGTCCGTACCGGCGCACCGACCACCGGCCGCCACCGCTTACCGTGCCACATGACCGCGCCCCGGTGCCGCGAGCGGGCCCGCCGACGGACCGGCGGGGCGCTCCCCGGGATCACGCCGGGTCGACGACGGCCTCCGCGGCCCGCGCCCCGGCCAGGTCGAGGACGCCCGCGGGCAGCGGCGCGGCCCCGGCGAAGGCGGCGGCCCGGCGCAGCAGCCGGGCCAGCTCGTGGTCGACCGATTCCGGGCGCTCCAGCATCACCAGGTGCCCGGCGCCCTCGGCCAGCACCAGCTCGGCCCCGGGCAGCCGCTCGGCCATCGCCTCGCTGTGCGTCGAGGGCGTCAGCAGGTCCTTCGTCCCGGCCATCACCAGCGCCGGCAGGCCGCGCAGGGCGGCCAGCGCCTCGTACTTCTCGTGCGCGCCGAACACCGGGTAGAACTCGGCGACCACGTCGATCGGGGTGGCGTCCAGCAGTTGCTCGGCGAAGCGCACCACACCGGGGTCGACGTCCCGGCCGCCGAAGGAGAACCTCCGGTAGAACACGGCGGCCACGTCCGAACCCAGCCGCCTGGTCGCCTCGACCAGGTCGACCTGGCGGCCCAGCAGCTTCACCACCCCGGGCGCGACCTTCTTGAACAGCTTCGCGCCGGCCCTCGGCAGGCCGAGGCTGACCTCGTTCCAGTCCCCGGCGAGGGTGCCGATCAGCGCCACCCCGGCCACGCGCTCGCGGAACAGCTCCGGGTGCTGGTCGGCCAGCGCCATCACCGTCATGCCGCCCATCGAGTGGCCCACCAGCACCAGCGGCCCGGTCGGGGCGACGGCGTCGATCACCGCCTTGAGGTCGCCGCCCAACTGGTCGATGCCAGCCGGCTCGCCCGCCAGGTACGAGCGGGAACGCTCGGAGCGGCCGTGGCTGCGCTGGTCCCAGAAGACCAGTCGCATGCCCTCGCGCAGCGCGGCCCGCTGGAAGTGCCAGCTGTCCTGGTTGAGGCAGTAGCCGTGGCAGAACACCACGGTCAGCGGTTCGGGGCCGCCGCCCGCCCGCTCCCCGTCCGGCTCGTCCCAGCCGGTGCCGTCCAGCTCCACGTACAGCTCGGTGCCGTCCGGCGCGGCCACCGTCCGCGGACGGCCGCGCAGCGAGCCGTACGGCGCGTTCGCGTCCAGCTCGGCCCGGGCCCGGCGGCGCGTCGCCCGTCCGACGGTCAGCCGCTCCACCGCGACGCCCGCGGCCGCCCCGGCCGCCAGGACGCCGACCGAGATGCCGATCAGACCCGCCCGGCTCACCCCGGAGGCGACGCCGGCCGCCTTGGCGACCGCCGCGACCGGACTGCCCTCGGCGGGTGCGTCGGTCATGCCGACGGGCCCCCGGCGTGGCTGCCGCCCAGGTAGCGGCGGGGCACCCGGGCGCCGATCCGGGTGATGATCTCGTAGGAGATGGTGCCGCAGGCGCGGGCCCAGTCCTCGGCGGTGGGCTCGCCGCGGTCGCCGTTGCCGAACAGCAGCACCTCGTCGCCGATCGCCGGGGTGTCGCCGCCGAGGTCCACCACGAACTGGTCCATCGCGACCCGGCCGGCCACCGTGCGCCACTTGCCGTCGATCTGCACCGGGCCGGTACCGCTGGCGTGCCGGGGGATGCCGTCGCCGTAGCCGAGCGGGACCAGGCCCAGGGTCGTCTCGCCGGGCGTCGTGTAGTGGTGGCCGTAGCTGACCCCGTGCCCGCCGGGGACGTGCTTGACCAGTGCCAGCCGCGCGGTCAGCGCCATCACCGGGCGCAGCCCGAAGTCGGCCGGCGAGCCCACCTCGGGCACCGGCGACAGCCCGTACGCGGCCAGGCCGGAGCGGACCAGGTCGAAGTGCGACTCGGGCAGCAGCAGGGTGGCCGGGGAGTTCGCCAGGTGCCGGACCTCGGGGCGCAGCCCGGCGGCCTCGGCCGCGGCCAGCGCGGCGCGGTAGGAGTCCAGCTGGGCCTGGATCGACGGGTGACCGGGCTCGTCCGCCGCGGCGAAGTGCGACCAGACGCCGACGACCGTCAGCAGCCCCTCCGCCTCGGCCCGGCGGGCGGCGGCCACCAGCCGCGGCCAGTCGTGCGGCTGGCAGCCGTTGCGGCCGAGGCCGGTGTCGGCCTTCAGGTGCACCCGGGCCGGGATGCCGGTCTCGCGCACGGCGGGCAGCAGCTCGTCCAGCGCCCACTGGCCGCTGACCGAGATGTCCAGGTCCGCGCGCAGCGCCTCGCGCCACGGGCCGCCCGGCGTCCACAGCCAGCACAGGATGCGGGCCTGCTCCGGGCGGATGCCCGCGGCCCGCAGCGCCAGTGCCTCGTCCGGCGTCGCGCAGCCGAGCCAGCCGACCCCGTTCGCGACCGCCTCGCGGGCGCACTCGACCGCGCCGTGGCCGTAGGCGTTCGCCTTGACCGCGAGCATCACCGACGCGCTGCCGACGCGCTCGCGCAGCGTGACGAGGTTGCCGCGCAGGGCGGCGAGATCGATCGTGGCCTCGGCCCGCAGGCCGTCGGTGCGGGTGGCTGGGCCGGTCGTGTTCGCAGTTGTCATCAGGGTCAGTCTCCCAGACGTCCCGGAGTCCTCGCCGAACGGCCCGTCGGCACGGCGGACCCCTACGCCGCTCCGACGTGCGGCGGACCGCCCGTTCACCCCGTTCAGGACGCGGTGACCGGACGTTCCGGTTCCGTCGGCCGTCCCCCGCGGACCGCCCGCCAGACCGCCGGCAGCGCGTCGGCCACCGCGAGCGCCGTGGTCGGGGCGCCCGGCCGGCCCGCCGCCTCGCGGCCGGCCAAGCCGTGCAGGTAGGCGGCCACCGAGGCGGCGTCCAGCGGTGCGAGTCCGGCCGCCAGCAGGGAGCCGGCCAGCCCGGCCAGGACGTCGCCGCTGCCCGCGGTGGCCAGCCAGGAGGTGCCGGTGGGGTTCACCCGGACGGCCCCGCCCGGGTCGGCGACCACCGTGGTGGAGCCCTTCAGCAGCACCGTCGCGCGGTAGCCGGCCGCCAGTCGGCGGGCGGTGGTCAGCCGGGCCGCGGCGAGGTCGTCGGCGGCCGGCGGCGTACCGCCCCCGATGCCCGCGAGCAGCCGGGCGGCCTCGCCGGTGTGCGGGGTGAGCAGGGTGGGCGCCGTGCGGCCGGCCAGCGCGTCCGGGCCCAGCCGGCCCAGTTCGGTCAGCCCGTCCGCGTCCACCAGCACCGGGACGTCGGCCGCCAGCGCCTCGGTCAGCGCCTGCCGCGCCCCCTCGCCGCCGCCCGGCCCGACCACCCAGGCCTGCACCCGCCCGGCCCCGGCCGGCCCGCCCTCGGTGACCAGCGCCTCCGGGAAGCGCCGCACCACCTCGTCGGCCGCCGTGCCCACGTACCGGACGGCGCCCGCGCCGCCGTGCAGCGCCCCGGCCACCGCCAGCAGCGCCGCCCCCGGGTAGGTCGCCGAGCCCGCCGCCACCCCGACCACGCCGCGCCGGTACTTGTCGCTCTCCGCGCCGGGCACCGGCAGCAGCGCCGCCACGTCCGCGTGCTGCAGGGCCGTCACCTCGGGCTCCGGCAGCTCCAGCCCGATGCCGACCAGCTGCAGCGCGCCCGCGTACGAGGCCCCCGGGTCGACCAGCAGCCCGGGCTTGTACGTGCCGAAGCAGACCGTGACGTCGGCGCGCAGCGCGGCGCCCGGCACCTCGCCGGTGTCGGCCTCCACCCCGCTCGGCAGGTCCACCGCCACCACGATCCCGGCCCGCGGGGTCCGCGCGTACGGCAGGGCCCGCGGGCGCAGTCCGCCCCGGCCGCCGATGCCGACGATGCCGTCCAGCACCAGGTCCGCGCGCGAGAAGTCGGCCAGGCCGACGTCCTGCTCCGCCGTCACCCGTCCGCCGGCGGCCCGCAGCGCGGCCAGCCCGCCCGGGTGCGCCTTCTCCGGCGCCAGCAGCACCGCCGTCACCCGCGCCCCGCGCCGGGCCAGCGCGGCCCCGGCGTACAGGGCGTCACCCCCGTTGTCCCCGCTGCCCGCGAGCACCGTCACCCGGCTGCCGTACACCCGCCCCCGACGCCGGGTCAGCAGCCGCGCGCAGGTCGCGGCCAGCCCCGCGGCCGCCCGCTGCATCAGGGTGCCCTCCGGCAGCCGCGCCATCAGCTCGGCCTCGGCGGCCCGGACGGTGTCCACAGGGTGTGCATGGCGCATGGGGACGGCTCCTTCGGCGGTCGGCTACCGCCGACGCTAGCCCGCGCCACCGCCCCACGGGAGCCCGGCCTGCGGCACACTTTCGAGTGACAACCACTTCGATTCCCCACCGGTGTCGGTCCGTGCACCTACCTTGTGGCTCGGCACGGACCCACAGGAGGGAGAAGGGCCATGGTCGCCATGCCAGCTGTCGAGCACCCGCTGGGCGAGGACAGCCTTCTCCAGGCGTTTCTGGAGCTGGACACCCCGCTGGGAAGCAAGGCCGAGTTCATCGAAGGGGAGATCGTCGTGACACCGCCACCGGACGGACACCACGAGGGCGCGGTCTCGAAGCTCGCCAAGCAGTTCTTCCGGAATGCTGCGATCGATTTGGACATCGCAGGCGTCAAGGGCCTGATCACTCCCAAAGGCCGGTTCATCCCTGACGGCACGGTCGTCCCCGCCGACCAGTTCGACCATTTGGATTCCTGGGCCCCGGCGGTCGGTGTCCTCCTCGTCTTCGAGGTCACCTCGATCAACCCGCACAAGGACCGCGAGCCCAAGCGAAGGGGCTACGCCGCCGCGCGAATCCCCTGCTACCTGCTGATCGACCGCACCGACGGCATGGTCACCCTGTTCACCGAACCCGACGGCGAGGACTACATCACCCAGACCAAGGTCGAGTTCGGCAAGTCGATCGACCTCCCCGCCCCGTTCTCCTTCACGCTCGACACGGCGCCCCTGCGGTAGGACGCAGCCACCGCAGGGGCGCCGTTGCCGACGAGCGCGGTCCTACTCGACGGTGACCGACTTCGCCAGGTTGCGCGGCTGGTCGACCTCGTGGCCCTTGGCCGTGGCCAGCTCGCAGGCGAAGACCTGCAGCGGGACGGTGGAGACCAGCGGCTGCAGCAGGGTCGGCGTGGCCGGGATGCGGATCAGGTGGTCCGCGTACGGGACGACGGCCTCGTCGCCCTCCTCGGCGATCACGATCGTGCGGGCGCCACGGGCCCGGATCTCCTGGATGTTGGAGACGATCTTGTCGTGCAGGATCGACCGGCCGCGCGGCGAGGGCACGACCACCACGACCGGCAGCCCCTCCTCGATCAGCGCGATCGGGCCGTGCTTGAGCTCGCCCGCCGCGAAGCCCTCGGCGTGCATGTACGCCAGCTCCTTGAGCTTGAGCGCGCCCTCCAGGGCCACCGGGAAGCCGACGTGGCGGCCGAGGAACAGCACCGAGCGGGCGTCGGCCAGCGAGCGGGCCAGCTCGCGCACCGGCTCCATGGTCTCCAGGACCTGCTCGACCTGCTTCGGCGCGTCGCCGAGCTCCTTGATGACGGCGAAGATCTCGTCACCCCACTTGGTGCCGCGCACCTGGCCCAGGTACAGGGCGACCAGGTAGCAGGCGACCAGCTGGGTCAGGAACGCCTTGGTGGAGGCGACCGCGACCTCGGGGCCGGCGTGGGTGTACAGCACCGCGTCCGACTCGCGCGGGATGGTGGAGCCGTTGGTGTTGCAGATCGCCAGCACCTTGGCGCCCTGCTCGCGGGCGTGCCGCAGGGCCATCAGGGTGTCCATCGTCTCGCCGGACTGCGAGATGGCGATGACCAGCGTGCCCGGGCCCATGATCGGGTCGCGGTAGCGGAACTCGGAGGCGACCTCGACCTCGCAGGGGATGCGGGTCCAGTGCTCGATCGCGTACTTGGCGATCATGCCGGCGTGGAAGGCCGTGCCGCAGGCCACGATGACGACCTTGTCGACCGAGCGCAGGTCGGCGTCGGAGATCCGCAGCTCGTCGAGGGTCAGCCGGCCGTCGGTGCCGATCCGGCCCAGCAGGGTGTCGGCGACCGCCTTCGGCTGCTCGGCGATCTCCTTGAGCATGAAGTAGTCGTAGCCGCCCTTCTCGGCGGCCGAGGCGTCCCAGTCGACGTGGTACTCGCGCACGTCGGCCGGGGTGCCGTCGAAGTTGGTGACGGTCACGCCCTCCCGGCGCAGCTCGACCACCTGGTCCTGGCCCAGCTCGATCGCCTCACGGGTGTGGGCGATGAAGGCGGCGACGTCCGAGGCGAGGAAGTTCTCGCCCTCGCCGCGGCCGACCACCAGCGGCGAGTTGCGGCGGGCACCGACGACCACGTCCGGCGCGTCCGCGTGCACGGCCACCAGGGTGAAGGCGCCCTCCAGCTGACGGCAGACCACCCGCATGGCCTCGGCGAGGTCGCCCGCGTAGGCCTCGCCCAGCAGGTGGGCGACGACCTCGGTGTCGGTCTCGGACCGCAGGGTGTGGCCGCGCTCGGCGATCTCGGCGCGCAGCTGGGCGAAGTTCTCGATGATGCCGTTGTGCACCACCGCGACGCGCTGCCGGTCGTCCAGGTGGGGGTGGGCGTTGGCGTCCGTCGGGCCGCCGTGGGTGGCCCAGCGGGTGTGGCCGATGCCGGTGGTGCCGCCGGGCAGAGGGGTCTCGGCGAGCGACTTCTCCAGGTTGGCGAGCTTGCCCGCCCGCTTGTCGGTGGCCAGGCTCCACTGCCCGTCGGAGTCCTGCACCTGCACCGCGACACCGGCCGAGTCGTAGCCCCGGTACTCCAGCCGCTGCAAGCCTGCGATTACTACGTCGAGGGCGGTCTGAGCGCCCACGTATCCAACAATTCCGCACATGCGTGCCAGCATAAGGGCGGTTCTCCGGCCGTTTTCCCGCCGCGCGGGAACACTGCGTGACCGACACCACAACCACCGTGAACGCCGCTACGGCTCACAATGGAGCATGTGCTGACCGAACTCTGTACGCGGGGCGCCGCCACGCCCGGCCCGTCGCCGTCGCCCTACGTGGACCTCAGCCGGGCCGAGTGGAGCGCGCTGCGCGAGCGTACGCCGCTGCCGTTGACCGCCGAGGAGGTGGAGCGGCTGCGCGGCCTCGGCACCGCCCTCGACCTGGACGAGGTCCGCGACGTCTACCTGCCGCTGTCGCGCCTGCTGAACCTGTACATCCACGCCACGCACGAGCTGCGCGGCGCGCTGGGCACCTTCCTGGACACCCCGGACACCGAGCGCACCCGCACCCCGTTCATCATCGGCGTGGCCGGCTCCGTCGCGGTCGGCAAGTCGACCACCGCCCGCCTGCTCCAGGCGCTGCTCGCCCGCTGGCCCGAGCACCCCCGGGTCGAACTGGTCACCACCGACGGCTTCCTGCTCCCCAACGCCGAGCTGCGCCGCCGCGGTCTGATGGCCCGCAAGGGCTTCCCGGAGTCGTACGACCGCCGGTCACTGATGCGCTTCGTCGCCGACGTGAAGGCGGGCAAGGAGCGGGTCAGCGCTCCGGTCTACTCGCACCTGGTGTACGACATCGTCCAGGGCGAGCGGCTGACCGTGGAGCGCCCGGACATCCTGATCGTCGAGGGCCTGAACGTGCTCCAGCCGGCCCTGCCCGGCACCGACGGCCGCACCCGCCTCGCGGTGGCCGACTACTTCGACTTCTCGATCTACGTCGACGCCAGGACCGACGACATCGAGCACTGGTACCTGGACCGCTTCCGCAAGCTGCGGCAGACCGCCTTCCAGGACCCGAACTCCTACTTCCGCCGCTTCACCGAGGTGCCGGAGGAGGAGGCGATGGAGTACGGCCGGCAGGTCTGGCGCACCATCAACAAGCCCAACCTGCTGGAGAACGTCCTGCCGACCCGCGGCCGGGCCACCCTGGTCCTCCAGAAGGGCGCGGACCACAAGGTCCGCCGGGCGCTGCTGCGCAAGCTCTGAACGCACGACAGGAAGGGCCCCCGCCTCGCGCGGGGGCCCTTCGCCGTGTCTCCGTCCGGGCTCAGCCCAGGTGGGTGCGCACCGCCTCGGCCAGCCGCTGCGCGACCGCCTCGGCCTGCACCGGGTCGGCGGCCTCGACCATCACGCGCACCAGCGGCTCGGTGCCGGACGGGCGCAGCAGCACCCGGCCGGTGGAACCCAGCTCGGTCTCGGCGCCGGCGACCGCGGCGGCCAGCTCGGTGCTGGTCCGCACCCGGGACTTGTCGACGCCCTTGACGTTGATCAGCACCTGCGGCAGCCGGGTCATCACGGCGGCCAGGTCGGCCAGCGGCTGCTTGGTGGCGGCCAGCCGGGCGCCCAGCATCAGGCCGGTCAGGGTGCCGTCACCGGTGGTGGCGTGGTCCAGCAGGATCACGTGGCCGGACTGCTCGCCGCCCAGCGCGAAGCCGTGCTCCTTCATCGCCTCCAGCACGTAGCGGTCGCCGACGGCGGTCTCCACCAGCTCGATGCCCTCGCGCTCCATCGCCAGCTTGAAGCCGAGGTTGGACATCACGGTGGCCACGGCGGTGTTGCCGCGCAGGGTGCCGGCCTCCTTCATGGCGACCGCGAGGATGGCGATGATCTGGTCGCCGTCCACCTCGTTGCCCTCGGCGTCGGCGGCCAGGCAGCGGTCGGCGTCGCCGTCCAGGGCGATGCCCAGGTCCGCCTTGTACTCCTTCATCGCGACGCGCAGCCGGTCCAGGTGGGTGGAGCCGACGCCGTCGTTGATGTTGAGGCCGGTGGGCTCGGCCCCCAGGGTGTGGACGACCTCGGCGCCGGCCCGGGCGAAGGCCTCGGGGGCGACGTAGGCGGCCGCGCCGTGGGCGCCGTCGATGACGACCTTGACGCCGTCCAGGCGGTTGGGCAGCACGCCGATCAGGTGGGCGACGTACTTGTCGAAGCCCTCGGTGTACTCGCGCACCCGGCCGACGGCCGCGCCGGTCGGACGGTTCCAGTCCTCGTCGCCGAGCGAGTGCTTGCGGTAGTGGGACTCGATCGCGTCCTCGATCCGGTCGTCCAGCTTGTGGCCGCCGCGGGCGAGGAACTTGATGCCGTTGTCCGGCATGGCGTTGTGGCTGGCGGACAGCATCACGCCGAAGTCGGCGCCGAGCGCGCCGGTGAGGTACGCCACGGCCGGGGTGGGCAGGACGCCGACCCGCAAGACGTCGACGCCGGCACTCGCCAGACCGGCGATGACGGCGGCCTCCAGGAACTCGCCCGAGGCGCGCGGGTCACGGCCGACCACCGCGACCGGCCGGTGGCCGTCGAAGGCACCGGCCTCGCCGAGCACATGGGCCGCCGCGACCGACAGGCCGAGCGCCAGCTCCGCCGTCAGGCCCTCGTTGGCCACCCCGCGCACGCCGTCCGTACCGAAGAGTCGTCCCACTGTCCCGTTCCTCCATCACCACTGCTCGGAACCCAACCGATGATCCCGGCCGCCGCACAGTAGCCGGGGAACACGTCGCCCCGGAGTACACGGGGTACTCCGGGGCGACGGTTTCGCACAACCGGGGGGTGCGCGCCGCCAGGGCGGACCGCACCCCCGGGGAGGCGATTAGCGCTTGCTGTACTGCGGCGCCTTGCGGGCCTTCTTCAGACCGGCCTTCTTGCGCTCGACGGCGCGGGCGTCACGGGTCAGGAAGCCGGCCTTCTTCAGCGCGCCGCGGTTGTTGTCCACGTCGGCCTCGTTCAGGGCACGGGCGACGCCGAGGCGCAGCGCGTAGGCCTGGCCGGAGACGCCGCCACCGCTGATGCGGGCGACGACGTCGTAACGGCCGTCCAGCTCGAGGAGCTTGAAGGGCTCGTTCACGGTCTGCTGGTGCACCTTGTTGGGGAAGTAGCCCTCGAGGGTGCGGCCGTTGATCTTCCACTGGCCGGTGCCGGGGACGATGCGCACGCGGGCGATCGCCTCCTTGCGGCGGCCAAGGCCGGCGCCCGGGACGGCCTCGCCGAAGCGGCCGGCCAGGGACTCGGAGGTGTAGCTCTCCTCGGAGGTGTACTCGCCCTCGACGACGGTCTCGTCGAAGTCGACCTCAAGGGTTTCAGTGGTCTCGGCCACGGTGTTCCTCAGCTCTTTTCAGTGTTGGGGGGCTTGGTGGCCGAATTACTGCGCGACCTGGGTGATCTCGAACGGCACCGGCTGCTGGGCAGCGTGCGGGTGCTGGTCGCCCGAGTAGACCTTCAGCTTCGAGAGCATCTGGCGGCCCAGGCTGTTCTTGGGGATCATGCCCTTGATGGCCTTCTCGACGGCCTTCTCCGGGTTGTTCGCCAGCAGGTCGTCGTAGCGCACCGAGCGCAGACCGCCCGGGAAGCCCGAGTGGCGGTAGGCCAGCTTCTGGGTCTTCTTGTTACCGGACAGGTGCACCTTGTCGGCGTTGATGATGATGACGAAGTCACCAGTGTCAACGTGCGGCGCGTAGATCGCCTTGTGCTTGCCCCGGAGGAGGTTGGCGGCCTGGGAGGCCAGGCGGCCGAGCACGACGTCGGTCGCGTCGATGACGTGCCACTGACGCTGGACGTCGCCGGGCTTGGGGCTGTACGTACGCACGGTCGTAGCCTTCGCTTTTCAGTGAGTGAGTCCTGACAGGAGCACCCGGACGGAAGAGCAGCCTGGCCACCCTTGGACGCAATTCAAGGGGGACCGCTGGTCGACGACCTGATGTCTCCGGCGTACCGACCTCTCACGTGAGATAGAGCGAGCCAATACGCACATCAAGCGTCCAGGTTACCGGCAGGGCCGGAGCGGGTCAAAAATGCCCGGGACCGGCCCCTGCCGTCACTCAGCGTTCGCGCTCCACCCTGGTCACGTCCCAGACCGGCTCCGCCGACTCGAACACCTTGCCGTCCGCGCCGAACACCAGGAAGCGGTCGAAGGTCTTGGCGAACCAGCGGTCGTGGGTGACGCACAGCACGGTGCCCTCGAAGGCCTCCAGGCCGGCCTGGAGGGCCTCGGCGCTCTCCAGGTCCAGGTTGTCGGTCGGCTCGTCCAGCAGCAGCGCCGTCACCCCGGAGAGTTCGAGCTTGAGGATCATCAGCCGGGCCTGCTGCCCGCCGGACAGCGACTCGAACTTCTGCTCCTCCTGGCGGTCCAGCTCGTACCGGCGCAGCGCCCCCATCGCGGCGCCGCGGCTGAGCGCGTGCTCCTCCTCGACGATCGACCGCACGGTGCGCCCGAACAGCTCCGGGTGGGCGTGGGTCTGCCGGAAGTGGCCGGGCACGACCCGGGCGCCGAGCTTCCAGTCCCCGGTGTGCTCGACCGTCGTGTCGCCGGCCAGCAGCCGCAGCAGGTGCGACTTGCCGGCGCCGTTGGCGCCCAGCACCGCCACCCGCTCGCCGTAGAAGACCTCCAGGTCGAAGGGGTCCATCAGGCCGGTGAGCCCCAGCCGCTCCAGGGTGAAGGAGCGCATGCCGGTGCGGCCGCCCTTGAGCCGCATGGTGATGCTCTGCTCGCGCGGGGGCTCCTCCGGCCGGCCGGCCTCCTCGAACTTCTTCAGCCGGGTCTGGGCGGCGGCGTAGCGGGTGGCCAGCGCGTGGCTGACGGCCGCGGCCTGGCGCAGGGTGACGACCAGCTTCTTGAGCTTGGCGTGCTCCTCGTCCCAGCGCCGGCCCAGCTCCTCGAAGCGCGCGAAGCGGTCCTTGCGGGCCTCGTGGAAGGAGTCGAAGCCGCCGCCGTGCACCCAGACGCTGCTGCCCGCCGCGCCGGTCTCCACGGAGATGATCTTGTCGGCCGTCCTGGAGAGCAGCTCGCGGTCGTGCGAGATGAACAGGACGGTCTTCGGGGTGGCCTTGATGGCCTCCTCCAGCCAGCGCTTGGCCGGGACGTCCAGGTAGTTGTCGGGCTCGTCGAGCAGCAGCACCTCCTCCGGGCCGCGCAGCAGCGCCTCCAGCACCAGCCGCTTCTGCTCGCCGCCGGAGAGGGTGTTCAGGCCGCGCCACTGGGCCTTGTCGAAGGGCATCCCCAGGGCCGCCGTGGTGCAGACGTCCCAGTCGGTCTCGTAGTCGTAGCCGCCGACGTCGGCCCAGTCGGAGAGCGCCTGGGCGTAGGCCATCTGCGTCTTCTCGTCGTCCTGGGCGATCATCGCCAGCTCGGCGGCGTCCACCGCGCGGGCGGCCCTGGCGATCCGCTCGGGGGCGACCGAGACCAGCAGGTCGCGCACCGAGGCGTCGGCCGGCAGCGCGCCCGGGGTGGCCTGCTGGTCCTCGCGGCCGGTGGTGCCGACGAACTGGCGCATCACGCCGAGCCCGCCGCTGATCGTCACCGAGCCGCCGTGCGGCTGGAGGTCCCCCGCGATCATCCTCAGCAGGGTGGTCTTGCCGGCGCCGTTGGCGCCGACCAGGGCGACCGCGGCGCCCTCGCCGACCCGGAAGGACGCGTCGTCGAACAAGACGCGCCCGTCCGGCAGGTAGTACTCCAGGTGCGAAATCTCGACGTGTCCCATGGGAGCGATTCTCCCAAGCCGACGCGCCGGGCCAAAACGGATTACCCGACGGCCGGCTGCCCGGGCAGGGTGCGCATCCGCCGGGCCGCCCGGTTGCGCTCGGCCAGCTGGTCGTCCGGCGGGTAGCCGACCTCCTCCAGCGTGAGCCCGTACGGCCGGATCACGTTGACGGCGGAGTTGCGCACCCCGCCGGCCAGCACCTCGCCGGGGAACTCCACCGGCCGGTGCCCGTCGCCGACCAGCAGCATCGCGCCGACCAGCGCCCGGACCATGTTGTGGCAGAAGGCGTCGGCCCGGACGGTGGCGACCGCGAGCGAGCCCTCCTGGGCCGCGTAGGAATCCACCGGGACGCGGTCCCAGCGCAGCTCCAGCAGGGTGCGGATGGTGGTGGCGCCCTCGCGCTTCTTGCAGTACGCGGCGAAGTCGTGCTCGCCGAGCAGCAGCTTCGCGGCCTCGTTCATCCGGTCGACGTCCAGCGGGCGGTCGTGCCAGAGCACGTGGCCGCGCAGCAGCGGGTCCACCCCGCCCGGGTGGTCGGCGACCCGGTACGCGTACCGGCGCCAGATCGCCGAGAAACGGGCGTCGAACCCGGCCGGCGCCTCGCCGACCCGGTAGATCCGGACGTCCCCGGGCAGCCGGCCGGCCAGTCGGCGCAGCAGCTTCTCCCGGTGCGCCTCCCACAGCTCCGCCGGCAGGTCGACATGGGCGACCTGGCCCCGGGCGTGCACCCCGGCGTCGGTACGGCCGGCCACGGTCAGCGGGAACGGCTCCGAGCTGCGGGTGACGATCCGGAGCGCGGTCTCGATCTCCTCCTGGACCGTCCGGCGGCCGCCCTTCTGGCGGGCCCAGCCGGAGAACTCGGCGCCCTGGTAGGCGAGGTCGAGCCGGACCCGGACGTACCCCTCGGCCGGGCCGTCCTTCACCGGCGGCTGCTCGGCGCAATCGTTGACCACTGCTTCTCTTCTCCCGGACCTCGGAAACACGGAACGGGCCCGCTCCCCCATCGCTGGGAGAGCGGGCCCGCAACCACACCTAGCGGTGTCAGGCCTGCTCGGCGGCCTCGGCCTCGTCGGCCTTGGTCTCGACGGCGGCGGCCTCGTCGGCCTCCTTGACGGCGCGCTTGGTGGCGGCCTCGGCCTCGCCGACGGCGGTCTGCGCGACGGTCAGCGCCTCGACCAGCTCGATCACGGCCATCGGGGCGTTGTCGCCACGACGGGGACCGATCTTGGTGATGCGGGTGTAGCCACCCGGGCGGTTCTCGTAGCGCGGCGCGATCTCGGTGAAGAGGGTGTGCAGCACCGAGACGTCGGTGATGGTCTTGCGCACCAGGCGACGGTTGTGGATGTCGCCCTTCTTCGCCTTGGTGATCAGCTTCTCCGCCAGCGGGCGCATCCGACGGGCCTTGGCCTCGGTCGTGGTGATGCGGCCGTACTGGAACAGCTCCCGGCACAGACCGGCGAGCAGCAGCGGCTCGTGGTGCGGGCCACCGCCCAGGCGGGCACCCTTGGTGGGACGCGGCATGGAATTACTCCTTGAATCTCCGACCGCGGCCGTACCAGGTACCGCGGCGGGCGTACGGGCACTGTGCCCGTACGGCTTTCACGACGACGGGGGCGGCTCCGTGGAACCGCCCCCGCGGCCAAATCTCTTAGTACTGCTCGGTCTCGGCGAAGTGCGAGTCGTCGAGGTCGTCGGCGCCGAAGGCGTCGGCGGCAGCGGTCGGGTCGAACCCGGGCGGGCTGTCCTTGAGGGCCAGGCCCATGCCGGCCAGCTTCGCCTTGACCTCGTCGATCGACTTCGCACCAAAGTTGCGGATGTCGAGCAGGTCGGCCTCGGAGCGGGCGACGAGCTCACCCACGGTGTGGATGCCCTCGCGCTTGAGGCAGTTGTAGGAGCGGACCGTGAGCTCCAGCTCCTCGATCGGCAGCGCCAGGTCGGCGGCCAGGGCGGCGTCCGTCGGGGACGGGCCCATGTCGATGCCCTCGGCGTCGATGTTCAGCTCGCGGGCGAGGCCGAACAGCTCCACCAGGGTCTTGCCGGCCGAGGCCATGGCGTCGCGCGGACGCATGGCGGGCTTGGTCTCGACGTCGACGATCAGCTTGTCGAAGTCGGTCCGCTGCTCGACACGGGTGGCCTCGACCTTGTAGGTGACCTTCAGCACGGGGCTGTAGATCGAGTCGACCGGGATGCGGCCGATCTCCTGGCCGGAGGCCTTGTTCTGGACGGCGGAGACGTAGCCGCGACCGCGCTCGACGGTCAGCTCCATCTCCAGCTTGCCCTTGCCGTTCAGGGTGGCGAGGACCAGCTCGGGGTTGTGCACCTCGACACCCGCCGGCGGGGCGATGTCGGCGGCGGTGACGACACCCGGGCCCTGCTTGCGCAGGTACATCACGACCGGCTCGTCGTGCTCCGAGGAGACGACCAGCTGCTTGATGTTGAGGATGAGGTCGGTCACGTCCTCCTTGACGCCCGGCACGGTGGTGAACTCGTGCAGGACGCCGTCGATGCGGATGCTGGTGACAGCGGCACCCGGGATCGACGACAGGAGCGTGCGGCGCAGGGAGTTGCCGAGGGTGTAGCCGAAGCCCGGCTCCAGCGGCTCGATCACGAACCGCGAGCGGAACTCGTCGACGACCTCTTCGGTCAGCGAGGGACGCTGAGCGATAAGCATGGGGAGGTTCCTCCAGTGTGTCTTCGGCACCCACTATTTGATGCCGACAGGACCAAGAGTACGGGGTCCCGCGAAAAACGGGACCCCGTACCAGGTTTAAAGCATGACCCGCGTGCCCGAAGGCGCTGCGTCAGACGCGGCGGCGCTTCGGCGGACGGCAGCCGTTGTGCGGGGTGGGGGTGACGTCCTGGATCGAGCCGACCTCCAGGCCGGTGGCCTGGAGCGAACGGATCGCGGTCTCGCGGCCGGAGCCCGGACCCTTGACGAAGACGTCAACCTTGCGCATGCCGTGCTCCTGCGCGCGACGGGCAGCGGCCTCGGCGGCCATCTGCGCGGCGAACGGGGTGGACTTGCGCGAGCCCTTGAAGCCGACGTGGCCGGCGGAGGCCCAGGAGATCACGTTGCCCGCGGGGTCGGTGATCGAAACGATGGTGTTGTTGAACGTGCTCTTGATGTGCGCGTGGCCGTGAGCGACGTTCTTCTTTTCCTTGCGGCGGATCTTCTTCGCGCCGGCAGCCTGACGACCCTTGGGGGGCATAAGTCTGTTCTCCTACTGAGGTGGTCGGTCCGCTGACCCGCGGGCCGGAGGGATGTCCGGTTACGGGACGGACTACTTCTTGCCCGGCTTCTTCTTGCCGGCGATCGCGCGACGCGGGCCCTTGCGGGTACGCGCGTTGGTGTGGGTGCGCTGACCGCGGACCGGCAGGCCGCGGCGGTGACGCAGACCCTCGTAGCAGCCGATCTCGACCTTGCGGCGGATGTCGGCGGCCACCTCACGGCGGAGGTCACCCTCGACCGTGTAGTTGGCGTCGATGTACTGGCTCAGCTTGACGAGGTCGTCCTCGGAGATGTCGCGAACGCGGACATCCGGGTTGACACCGGTCTCGGCCAGGGTCTGCTGGGCGCGGGTACGGCCGATGCCGTACACGTAGGTGAGGGCGATCTCGATCCGCTTCTCACGGGGGAGATCAACGCCGGCGAGGCGTGCCATTCAAGGCTCCTGTGGTTCTTCAGAGGTCTTGCGCGCTACCTACTCCTTCGCCTCTCGACGATGGAGCCCCGGCCTCTGACCGGGGGCGGCAGTCCGTCCGGGGACGGATCGGGTAGCCCGCTTATGACGTTTTCGCGTCGCGCGAAGTACTACGAGAAATGCTGGAGAGCGATCAGCCCTGGCGCTGCTTGTGGCGCAGGTTGTCGCAGATCACCATGACCCGGCCGTGGCGGCGGATCACCTTGCACTTGTCGCAGATCTTCTTGACGCTCGGCTTGACCTTCATGTTCAGGTTCTCCGGGTCTAGATCTGACGTTCTTACTTGTAGCGGTAGACGATCCGCCCGCGCGTGAGGTCGTAGGGGCTGAGCTCCACGACGACCCGGTCGTCCGGCAGGATGCGGATGTAGTGCATGCGCATCTTGCCACTGATGTGCGCGAGGACCTTGTGACCGTTCTGCAGCTCGACCTTGAACATCGCGTTCGGAAGAGACTCGATCACGGTGCCCTCGATCTCAATGGCGCCTTGCTTCTTAGCCATGAACTGCGAGATCCACCTTCCGGGACCGGCTACCGTATGCGGAACGCTCGTGCGAACCTGGGTTCACCCCTCCCCCGGAGGGAAGAGGGCGCGCTGAAGCACGCTACGAGTGAGCCGACGGTCCATCCTACGCCAGCGCGTCCGGTGGACCAAAACGGGGGCCCCGGAAAGCGGCCGCCGTCACATCTGCTACGTCAGGCCTTGGTGACGACCGTCAGCGGCTCGACGTGCGCGGTGCAGGCCGAGCAGCGGCGGGCGGCCTCGGGGATGTCGGTGAGGCACTCGGGGCACGGGCGCTTCGGCGCCTTCGGCTTCTTCGGCATGTAGCGCGCGGTGGCCTTGGTGATCGGCAGCACCACGCAGAAGTACAGCACCGCCGCCGTCATCAGGAACGCGATCAGCACGTTGAGGAACTGCCCGTACGGGAAGGTCACCCCGGCCACGGTCGCCTTGTACGAGCTGAAGTCGCCGGCCGCACCGACCACCACGCCCACCAGCGGGGTGAGGAAGGCGGACACGAAGCCGGTCACCACCGCGGTGAACGCGGCACCGATGACCACACCGACCGCCATGTCGACGACGTTGCCGCGCATCATGAAGTCGCGGAATCCCTTGAGCACGTACTCTCTCCTGCTCGCTCGTTAGCCACTGCTGACCACTGCTGACCACTGCCAGCGCATAAAAATAGGACAAAAGCCCTGGAGGTCCAAACCTCCAGGGCTCTGATCCCTTGTCAGCGGCGGCAGTTGACCGCCCCCACGACTAGGCGAGGGGGTCCGGAGCTGCGGTGATGCCCAGCTTGGCCAGCTCGGCCCGGCCGCCGTCGAAGGCGGTCAGCACCAGCGGGCCCTGCTCGGTCACGGCCACCGAGTGCTCCCAGTGCGAGGCCCAGGTGCCGTCGTTGGTGACGACCGTCCAGTCGTCCTCCAGCACGGTGGTGTGCGGGGTGCCGAGCGAGACCATCGGCTCGATCGCCAGCACGGTGCCGGGGACGAGCTTCGGGCCCTTGCCGCGGCCGCGCTCGACGTAGTTCAGCACGTGCGGCTCCATGTGCATCGCGGTGCCGATGCCGTGGCCGCCGTAGCCCTCGGTGATGCCCCACTTGCCCTTGGGCGGCAGCGGCTGGCGGCGGATGTAGCCCTCGATCGCCTTGGAGACGTCGACCAGGCGGTTGTTCTTCTTCATCTGGGCGATGCCGGCCCACATCGAGCCCTCGGTGACCCGGCTCAGCATCTCGACCTCCGGGCGGACCTCGCCGACCGCCACGGTGATGGCCGAGTCGCCGTGCCAGCCGTCCAGGATGGCGCCGCAGTCGATCGAGATGACGTCGCCCTCCTGCAGCACCCGGTCGCCGGGGATGCCGTGCACGACCTCGTTGTTCACCGAGGCGCAGATCACGCCCGGGAACCAGAGCCCGCCGTGGTGGGCCCGGAAGTTCGAGGTGGCACCGTGGCCGGTGATGACCTTGTCCGCGATGTCGTTGAGCTCCTGGGTGGTCACCCCCGGGACGACCGCCTCGCGGCAGGCCTTCAGGGCCTCGGCGACGACCAGCCCGGCCGCTCGCATCTTCGCGATCTGCTCGGGGGTCTTGATCTCCACCATCTGGTCACGCCTTCCAAGTCCGGATTACCACTGTTACCACCGTACGACGCCGAAACGGCCGGGCCACCCGCGTGGGGCGGGCGACCCGGCCGTACCGTCGTACGTTCGCCGAGAGACTCAGCGGTCCTGCTTCAGCGCCTCGATCGCTCGGGCGGTGACCTCGTCCACCTTGCCGAGGGCCGGGATGGTCACCAGCAGGCCCTGCTCCTGGTAGTAGCCGATGATCGGCTCGGTCTTGGAGTGGTACTCCTCCAGGCGGACCCGCACGGCCTCCTCGGTGTCGTCCGAGCGCTGGTAGAGCTCGCCACCGCACTCGTCGCAGACACCCTCGGCCTTCGGCGGGTTGTAGACCACGTGGAAGACGTGGCTGCCGTCCTTGCGGCACAGGCGACGGCCCGCGATCCGCTTGACGACCTCGTCCTCCGGGACCTCCAGGTCCAGCACGCCGTCCAGCTTGATGCCCTGTTCGGCGAGGAACTCGTCGAGCGCCTCCGCCTGACCCAGGTTGCGCGGGAACCCGTCGAGCAGGAAGCCGTGCGCCGCGTCGGGCTGGAGCATCCGGTCCTTGGCCATCCCGATGGTGACCTCGTCCGGCACCAGCCGGCCCGCGTCCATGTAGGTCTTGGCCTCGATCCCCAGCGGGGTGCCCTGACCGATGTTGGCGCGGAAGAGGTCGCCGGTGGAGATGTGGGGAATGGACAGGGTCTTGGCGAGCAGGTGCGCCTGAGTACCCTTCCCGGCCCCGGGAGGTCCGACGAGGACGATTCGCATCAGCGGAGGAACCCTTCGTAATTGCGCTGCTGGAGCTGGCTCTCGATCTGCTTCACAGTTTCGAGTCCGACGCCGACGACGATGAGAACGCTGGTGCCGCCGAACGGGAAGTTTGTCTGCTGTCCGAAGGCGACCAGGGCGATCATCGGGATCAACGCGATCAGGCCCAGGTAGAGCGAACCCGGCCACGTGATCCGGGTCAGCACGTAGTTCAGGTACTCGGCCGTCGGCCGGCCGGCCCGGATGCCCGGGATGAACCCACCATACTTCTTCATGTTGTCGGCAACTTCTTCGGGGTTGAAGGAGATCGCGACGTAGAAGAAGGCGAAGAAGACGATCAGCAGGAAGTAGGTGGCCATGTAGATCGGGTGGTCACCCTTGACGAAGTTCGTCCGGATCCACGTGGCCCAGCCGGCCTGGCTGTTGGTCAGCTGGACCACCAGGGCGGGGATGTACAGCAGCGACGAGGCGAAGATGACCGGGATGACACCGGCCTGGTTCACCTTGAGCGGGATGTAGGTCGAGGTGCCGCCGAACGCCCGGCGGCCGATCATCCGCTTCGCGTACTGGACCGGGATCCGGCGCTGGGCCTGCTCCACGAAGATGACCAGCATCACGACGATCACGCCGACCGCGACCACGGAGAGGAACTCGACCCAGCCGCCGCCGATGGTGCCGGACTGCTTGATGGCCCACATCGAGGACGGGAACTGGGCGGCGATCGAGGTGAAGATCAGCAGCGACATGCCGTTGCCGATGCCGCGGTCGGTGATCAGCTCGCCGAGCCACATGATGACCGTCGTGCCGGCGGTCATGGTGAGCACCATGACGGCGATCCGGAACACGCCGGTGTCCGGGACGATCTGGTTGGCCAGCGGGCAGCCGGAGAACAGCGCACCGCTGGAGGCCGTCGCCACGATGCCGGTGCCCTGGAGCACGGCGAGCGCGATGGTCAGGTAGCGGGTGTACTGGGTGATCTTCGCCTGGCCGGCCTGTCCCTCCTTCTTCAGCATCTCCAGTCGCGGGATCACGACGGTGAGGAGCTGGAGGATGATGCTCGCCGTGATGTACGGCATGATGCCGAGGGCGAAGATCGTCAGCTGGAGGAGCGCGCCACCGCTGAACAGGTTGACGAGTCCGAAGAGGCCACTGTTCTTGGTCTCCTTCACGCACTCGTTCACGGCCGTGAAGCTCACGCCCGGGATCGGGATGTGCGAGCCCAGCCGGAACAGCACCATGATGCCCAGCGTGAACAGCAGCTTCTTGCGCAGGTCGGGCGTCTGGAACGCCCGCGCGAACGCACTGAGCACGGTGCCTCCTGCGCCTCCCGCGCGTCGTCGGCGGGAGGGTCGGTCCTGAATGGGGAGTTTGCGGTACGGGCTCCCGTACAGACGGCACAGGCGAGCCTACGCGCAGCCTACAAGGGAACTCCACGGACTCTAACAGTGCGCAGCCACTCGAAAGAAGCGCGTACCGCCGCTCCCCCACTCACGGGGTACGGGATGCCCGGTTTTGCCACACAAAAGAACGAGCGGAGTCCGGCCGGATATCCCCGGGAACGGCACGAGCCCCGCACCTCCCGAAGGAGGTGCGGGGCTCGAGAGCCGGAGTCAGCGGGCTCAGATGAGCTCGGTGACCGTACCGCCGGCGGCCTTGATCTTCTCGGCGGCCGAACCGGACACGGCGTCCACCGCGACCTGGAGGGCGACCGAGATCTCGCCGGTGCCGAGCACCTTGACGAGGGAGTTCTTGCGAACCGCGCCCTTGGCGACCAGGTCCTCGACGGTGACCTCGCCACCCTGCGGGTAGAGCTCGGCCAGCTTGTCGAGGTTGACAACCTGGAACGTGATCTTGAACGGGTTCTTGAAGCCCTTCAGCTTCGGCAGGCGCATGTGGAGCGGCATCTGGCCACCCTCGAAGCGCTGCGGAACCTGGTAGCGGGCCTTCGTGCCCTTGGTACCACGACCAGCGGTCTTACCCTTGGAGCCCTCACCACGACCCACACGGATCTTGTCGGTCTTGGCACCCGGGGCGGGACGCAGGTTGTGGATCTTGATCGGGTTGTCGCCCATGATCAGTCCACCTCCTCAACCGTCACCAGGTGACGGACCGTGTGGGCCATCCCGCGGATCTCGGGACGGTCCTCCTTCACCACGACGTCGTGCATGCGCTTGAGACCAAGCGAACGCAGGGTGTCACGGTGATTCTGCTTGCTGCCGATGTACGACTTGGTCTGCGTGATCTTCAGGCGAGCCATCAGGCGCTCACCCCAGCAGCACGCGCCCGCAGCAGAGCGGCGGGGGCCACGTCCTCCAGCGGCAGGCCACGACGGGCGGCGATCTCCTCGGGGCGCACGAGGCCCTTCAGAGCGGCCACGGTGGCGTGCACGATGTTGATCGCGTTGTCCGAGCCGAGCGACTTCGACAGGATGTCGTGGATGCCGGCGCACTCCAGGACGGCGCGCACCGGACCACCGGCGATAACACCGGTACCGGGGGCGGCGGGCTTCAGCAGCACGACGCCGGCGGCCTTCTCACCCTGGATCGGGTGCGGGATGGTGCCCTGGATACGGGGGACCTTGAAGAAGTTCTTCTTGGCCTCCTCAACACCCTTGGCGATGGCGGCCGGAACCTCCTTCGCCTTGCCGTAACCGACACCCACGGTGCCGTCACCATCGCCCACCACGACGAGCGCGGTGAAGCTGAAGCGACGACCACCCTTGACAACCTTGGCGACACGGTTGATCGCGACGACGCGCTCGACGTAAGCGGTCTTCTCGACGGCGGGGGCGTTGCCCCGGTCGTCACGCTTACGGTCGCGCCGCTCGCCACCGGTGCCGCCACCGGCGCCGCTGCCGCGGCGCTGGGGTCCAGCCATTGGATTTACCTCTCTCGTTTACGTCCGTCGACAGAGTCGACGAGCGGCTTAGAAGTCGAGCCCGGCCTCACGGGCCGCGTCCGCCAGGGCGGCGATGCGGCCGGCGTACCGGTTGCCCGCGCGGTCGAAGACGACCGACTCGATGCCGGCGGCCTTGGCGCGCTCGGCGACCAGGCTCCCGACCTTCTTGGCCAGCTCGGTCTTGTCGCCCTCGGCGCCCTTGATGGACACGTCGAGGGTGGACGCCGACGCCAGGGTGTGACCCTTGGCATCGTCGATGACCTGGGCGACCATGTGACGGTTCGAGCGCGTCACGACGAGACGCGGACGCACCTCGGTGCCGACGACGCGCTTGCGAACGCGGATCGCGCGGCGCTTGCGAGCGGCGCTCTTGTAGGCGTTGCCCTTGCCGATCTTGACAGAGACACTCATCGCTTACTTACCACTCTTTCCGACCTTGCGGCGGATGACCTCGCCCGCGTACTTGACACCCTTGGCCTTGTACGGGTCGGGCTTGCGCAGCTTGCGGATGTTCGCGGCGACCTCGCCGACCTTCTGCTTGTCGATGCCGTCCACGTGGAACTTGGTGGGCGACTCGACGACGAAGGAGATGCCCTCCGGCGCGGTGATCAGGATCGGGTGGCTGTAACCGAGCGCGAACTCCATGTCGGAGCCCTTCGCGGTCACACGGTAACCAACACCGCTGATCTCCAGCGACTTGCGGTAGCCCGCGGTCACGCCGGTGATCATGTTCGCCACCAGCGTGCGGGTCAGGCCGTGCAGGGCCTTCGAGCGACGCTCGTCGTTCGGACGAGAGACGAGCACAGTGCCGTCCTCGCCCTTGCCGATCCCGATCGGCTCGGCGACGACGTGGGTGAGCGAGCCCTTCGGGCCCTTCACCGAGACCGCCTGGCCATCGATGGTGACGTCCACGCCAGCGGGGACCTGGATGGGCAGCCGTCCAATGCGCGACATTGCTGTACCTCCGTTTCCCGAATTACCAGACGTAGGCGAGAACTTCTCCGCCTACGCCCTTCTTGGCGGCCTGCTTGTCGGTCAGGAGGCCGGACGACGTGGAGATGATCGCCACGCCCAGGCCGCCGAGAACCTTCGGCAGGTTGGTGGACTTTGCGTAAACGCGCAGACCCGGCTTGCTGATGCGCTTGATGCCGGCGATGGAGCGCTCACGGTTGGGGCCGAACTTGAGCTCGATGGTCAGCTTCTTGCCGACCTCGCCCTCAGCCGGCTCCTCAACCTTGTAGGAGGAGATGTACCCCTCCTGCTGCAGGATCTGGGCGACGTGCGCCTTGATCTTGCTGGCCGGCATCGCCACGGAGTCGTGGTACGCCGAGTTCGCGTTACGCAGACGCGTGAGCATGTCTGCGATGGGGTCGGTCATGGTCATGATGGCCTCAGGCCTCTCTCGCCGTGGTTTCTCCGCACCAGGTCCCCCTGCCGCACTCTTCCGAGTGCGCCAGGGGCACAAGCACAGGGGACCTACGACGTAGTAAGACTGGGTGCGAGCCCTCTCTGACGAGGGCCACGGACGTCCATGGGAACGCCGTGGCAGGGGGCCCGACCCCACAACCTTACGGGATTCCGCAAGGAGGCCCAAAACGAGCCGGTGTGGGATCGGGCACCTCTGCTCAGCTGGCGGTGCCTAGGGCTGCTGGCCCCTCTCCGAGGAGAGGACTACCAGGAGCTCTTGGTCACGCCCGGCAGCTCGCCGCGGTGCGCCATCTCACGGAGGCAGACACGGCACAGGCCGAACTTGCGGTACACCGAGTGCGGACGGCCGCAGCGCTGGCACCGGGTGTAGGCCCGGACGCCGAACTTCGGCTTGCGCTCGGACTTCGCGATGAGGGACTTCTTCGCCATTGGCTCACGCCTCCTTGAACGGGAAGCCCAGAGCGCGCAGGAGCGCCCGGCCCTCGTCGTCGGTCTGAGCGGTGGTCACGACGGTGATGTCCATACCGCGCTGACGGTCGACCTTGTCCTGGTCGATCTCGTGGAACATAACCTGCTCGGTCAGACCGAAGGTGTAGTTGCCACGGCCGTCGAACTGCTTCGGGGAGAGGCCACGGAAGTCACGGATACGCGGCAGGGCCAGCGACACCAGACGGTCCAGGAACTCCCACATGCGGTCACCGCGGAGGGTGACGTGGGTGCCGATCGGCTGGCCCTCGCGCAGCTTGAACTGCGCGATGGACTTGCGAGCCTTGGTCACGGCCGGCTTCTGACCGGTGATCGCGGTCAGGTCGCGGATCGCGCCCTCGATCAGCTTGCTGTCACGGGCAGCCTCGCCGACACCCATGTTGACGACGACCTTGACCAGGCCGGGCGTCAGCATGACGTTCTCGTACTTGAACTGCTCCTGCAGCTGACCCTTGATCTCGGAGTTGTAACGCTCCTTGAGGCGGGGGGTCACCTTCTCAACAGACGTCTCAGACATCAGATGTCCTCACCGGTTCGCTTGGCAACACGGATCTTGTTGCCCTCGTCGTCGAAGCGGTAGCCAACGCGGGTGACGACCTTCTTGCCGTCCTTCTCCACGACCAGCTGGACGTTGGAGACGTGCACCGGGGCCTCGACGGTGACAATGCCACCCTGAGTGCCCGGGCCCGGCTTGGTGTGCTTCTTGACCCGGTTCACACCCTCGACCAGGACCTTGTTCTCAGCCGGCATGGCCTGGATGACCTTGCCCTGCTTGCCCTTGTCCTTGCCGGTGATGACCTGAACCAGGTCACCCTTCTTGATCTTCATGCTGTTCGCCATGAGTTAGAGCACCTCCGGCGCAAGCGAGATGATCTTCATGAACTTCTTGTCACGCAGCTCGCGGCCCACCGGGCCGAAGATGCGGGTGCCACGGGGGTCACCATCGGTGTTCTTCAGAACGACCGCGGCGTTCTCGTCGAAACGGATGTACGAGCCATCCGGACGACGACGCTCCTTGACGGTGCGGACGACGACGCACTTGACGACGTCACCCTTCTTCACCGAACCACCGGGGATCGCGTCCTTGACGGTGGCGACGATGACGTCCCCGATACCGGCGTAGCGGCGACCGGAGCCACCGAGAACACGGATGCAAAGGATCTCCTTGGCACCAGTGTTGTCGGCGACGCGCAGTCGCGACTCCTGCTGGATCACAGCTTTCTCCTGATCGTCAACGAGAGTCGACGGGCCGGCCGCTGCTCACATCGGCGCCCCTGCGGGGCCCGCTGCACATACGGCCGTACCTCATCGGCTTCGTTACTTGGCCTTCTCGAGGATCTCGACGACGCGCCAGCGCTTCGTCGCGGACAGCGGGCGGGTCTCCGCGAGGAGGACCCGGTCGCCGATGCCGCAGGCGTTGGCCTCGTCGTGCGCCTTCAGCTTGTTCGTACGGCGGATGACCTTGCCGTACAGAGCGTGCTTGACGCGGTCCTCGACGGCGACGACGACGGTCTTGTCCATCTTGTCGCTGACGACGAGACCCTCACGGGTCTTGCGGAAACCGCGCGTCTCGTTGGTGTTCTCAGTCATCAGGCGTTCTCCACCGTCTCGATGCCCAGCTCGCGCTCGCGCATCAGGGTGTAGATCCGCGCGATGTCCTTACGGACGAGCTTGAGCCGTCCGTGGTTGTCGAGCTGCCCGGTCGCCGCCTGGAAGCGGAGGTTGAACAGCTCCTCCTTGGCCTCGCGCAGCTTGGCAACGAGACCCTCGTTGTCCAGCGAACGAAGCTCAGCAGCCTTGGTAGCGGCCGACATCAGCTCTCACCGTCCTCGCGCCGGACGATCCGGCACTTCATCGGCAGCTTGTGCGCGGCACGGGTGAGCGCCTCGCGAGCAACCTTCTCGTTCGGGTACGACAGCTCGAACATGACCCGACCCGGGTGCACGTTCGCGATCCACCACTCCGGCGAACCCTTACCGGAACCCATGCGGGTCTCGGCCGGCTTCTTGGTGAGCGGACGGTCCGGGTAGATGTTGATCCAGACCTTGCCGCCACGGCGGATGTGACGGGTGATCGCGATACGAGCGGACTCGATCTGACGGTTCGTCACGTAGGCCGGGGTCACGGCCTGGATGCCGAACTGGCCGAACGCCAGCTCGGTGCCACCCTTGGAGGCGCCACGGCGCTTCGGGTGGTGCTGCTTGCGGTGCTTGACCCGACGGGGGATCAGCATTGGGGTCAGGCCTCCGTTCCGGTGTTCTCGGCAGCCGGAGCCTCGGCAGCCGCGGCCGCGGGGGCCTCGGCAGCGGCGGGACGACGGCCACGGCCACCGCGCTCGCCACCACGGCGGTCGCCACCGCGGGCGGGACGACCACCCTCGGGACGGGCCGGGCGGTTGCCCGAGCGGGCAGCGGCGTTCTCAGCGCGGACCTCGGCGATGTTCTTGACGTCGCCCTTGTAGATCCAGACCTTCACGCCGATGCGGCCGAAGGTGGTCTTGGCCTCGAAGAAGCCGTAGTCGACGTTCGCGCGCAGGGTGTGCAGCGGCACACGGCCCTCGCGGTAGAACTCCGAACGGCTCATCTCGGCGCCGCCGAGACGACCGGAGCACTGGACCTTGATGCCCTTGGCGCCGGACTTCATGGTGCCCTGCATCGACTTGCGCATGGCACGGCGGAAGGAGACGCGCGAGGACAGCTGCTCCGCGACGCCCTGAGCCACGAGCTGGGCGTCCAGCTCGGGGTTCTTGACCTCGAGGATGTTCAGCTGGACCTGCTTGCCGGTCAGCTTCTCGAGGTCGCCGCGGATGCGGTCGGCCTCGGTGCCACGGCGACCGATGACGATGCCGGGGCGAGCGGTGTGGATGTCGACGCGGACGCGGTCGCGGGTGCGCTCGATCTCGACCTTGGAGATGCCGGCGCGCTCCATGCCCTTCGTCATCATGCGACGAATGGCGACGTCTTCCTTGACGTAGTCCTTGTACAGCTTGTCGGCGTACCAGCGGGACTTGAAGTCCGTGCTGATGCCGAGGCGGAACCCGTGCGGGTTAACCTTCTGGCCCATTACCGGGTCCCTTCCTTGCTGCTGACGACCACGGTGATGTGGCTGGTCCGCTTGCGGATCCGGTAGGCGCGGCCCTGGGCACGCGGACGGAACCGCTTCAGGGTCGGGCCCTCGTCAACGTACGCCTCGGAGATGTAGAGGTCGTCCACGTTGGAGTGGTTGTAGTTGTGCGCGGCGTTGGCGATGGCGCTGTCGAGCACCTTGCCGACCGGCACGGTGGCGGCCTGCGGAGCGAAACGCAGGACGGCCTGGGCCTCCGTGGCATTCATGCCACGGATGAGGTCCACCACGCGGCGGGCCTTCATGGGCGTCACGCGGATGTACCGCGCCTGTGCCCTGGCTTCCATGGTTGTCCCCTTAATGGAGTAAGTCATTGAGTCTTTTTGGCGCGCAAGCTCAGCCCGTGGCCGGGAGGCCACGTTGGGCTAGTTAGCGGCGCTTCGACTTCCGGTCATCCTTCACGTGGCCACGGAAGGTGCGGGTCGGAGCGAACTCGCCGAGCTTGTGGCCGACCATCGACTCGGTGACGAACACCGGGACGTGCTTACGGCCATCGTGAACCGCGATCGTGTGGCCGAGCATGCTCGGGGAGATCACGGAACGACGGGACCAGGTCTTGATGACGTTCTGAGTACCCGCCTCGTTCTGAGCGTCCACCTTCTTGATGAGGTGGCCGTCGATGAAGGGGCCCTTCTTGAGACTGCGCGGCATCTGACCTGCTCCTAGCGCTTCTTGTTGGTCTTGCGGCGGCGCACGATGAGCTTGTCCGACGCCTTGTTCGGGCGACGGGTACGGCCCTCGGGCTTACCCCACGGCGAGACCGGGTGGCGACCACCGGAGGTCTTACCCTCACCACCACCGTGCGGGTGGTCGATCGGGTTCATGGCCACACCACGCACGGTCGGGCGAACGCCCTTCCAGCGCATACGGCCGGCCTTGCCCCAGTTGATGTTCGACTGCTCGGCGTTGCCGACCTCGCCGACGGTGGCGCGGCAGCGCGCGTCGACCAGGCGGATCTCACCGGAGGGCATGCGCAGGTGCGCCATCTTGCCCTCACGCGCCAGCAGCTGGATGCCGGAGCCGGCCGAGCGGGCCAGCTTGGCACCGCCGCCGGGACGCAGCTCCACCGCGTGGATGGTGGTACCGACCGGGATGTTGCGCAGCGGCAGGTTGTTGCCCGGCTTGATGTCGGCGCCAGCGCCGTTCTCGATCCGGTCACCCTGCGCGATGCCGCGCGGCGCGATGATGTAGCGCTTCTCGCCGTCCGCGTAGTGCAGGAGCGCGATGCGCGCGGTGCGGTTCGGGTCGTACTCGATGTGAGCGACCTTGGCCGGCACGCCGTCCTTGTCGTGACGACGGAAGTCGATCACGCGGTAGGCGCGCTTGTGACCGCCACCCTGGTGGCGAGCGGTGACACGACCGGCGTTGTTACGGCCGCCCTTGCTGTGCAGCGGGCGAACCAGCGACTTCTCCGGAGTGGACCGCGTGATTTCTACGAAGTCGGCCACGCTGGAGCCACGACGGCCCGGCGTAGTCGGCTTGTACTTGCGGATGCCCATTTGGCTCTCTCGTCCTCGTCCTAATCGACGATCACGATCCCCTGATTCAGGAGACCGGACCACCGAAGATGTCGATGCGGTTGCCCTCGGCCAGCGTCACGATGGCGCGCTTGGTGTCCTTGCGCTTGCCAAAGCCCGTCTTGGAGCGCTTGCGCTTGCCCTGACGGTTGATCGTGTTGACAGCCTCGACCTTGACCGAGAAGACCGCCTCGACGGCCTGCTTGATCTGGGTCTTGTTGGCGCCCGGCGACACGATGAACGTGTACTTGTTCTCGTCGAGAAGGCTGTAGCTCTTCTCGGAGATGACCGGCTTCACCAGGACGTCACGGGGGTCCGTGAACGTCTTGCTCGTAACGTCGCTCATCAGGCGGCGCTCCCTTCGAGCTCGCCCTCAGCGGCAACGGCCTTGGCGGACGCGGCCGGACCGGCCACGAAACGCTCGAAGGCGGCCTGGGTGAAGACCACATCGTCGGAGACGAGCACGTCGTAGGTGTTCAGCTGACCGGCGTCCAGGATGTGCACGTTCGGCAGGTTGCGAGCGGACTTCAGGCCCAGCTCGTCCGCGCGCTCGACGACCAGGAGGACGTTCTTGCGCTCGGTGATCTTGCCGAACAGGCTCTTGGCGGCCTTGGTCGACGGCGCCTCGGTCGCGGTCACGCCGGTGACGACGTGAATGCGGTTGTGGCGGGCCCGGTCGGTGAGCGCACCGCGCAGGGCGGCGGCGATCATCTTCTTCGGGGTCCGCTGCGAGTAGTCGCGCGGCACGGGACCGTGCACGACGCCACCGCCGGCGAACTGCGGCGCACGGGTCGAGCCCTGACGGGCGCGGCCGGTGCCCTTCTGGCGGTACGGCTTCTTGCCGCCACCGCGGACCTCGCCACGAGTCTTGGTCTTGTGGGTGCCCTGACGGGCCGCAGCGAGCTGCGCCACGACGACCTGGTGCATCAGCGGAACGCTGACCTTCGCGTCGAAGATCTCGGCCGGCAGCTCGATGCTGCCGGTCTTGTCGCCAGCCGGCGACAGGATGTCAATGGTGCTCATATCCTTCACAGCCCCTTCGCCGCGGTGCGGACGAGGACGAGGCCGCCGTTCGGGCCCGGGACGGCGCCCTTGATGAGCAGCAGACCCTTCTCCGCGTCGACCGCGTGCACGGTCAGGTTCTGGGTGGTCACACGCTCGTGGCCCATCCGACCGGCCATGCGCAGGCCCTTGAACACACGGCCCGGGGTGGCGCAGCCACCGATGGAACCGGGCGAGCGGTGCTTGCGCTGGGTGCCGTGACCGGCGCCGAGGCCCTTGAAGTTGTGACGCTTCATGACACCGGCGAAGCCCTTGCCCTTGGAGGTGCCGGTCACGTCGACCTTGACACCCGCCTCGAACAGCTCGGCGGTGATCTCCTGGCCCAGGGTGTACTCGGAGGCGTCCGAGGTACGGAGCTCGACCAGGTGGCGGCGCGGGGTGACACCGGCCTTGGCGAAGTGGCCCGCGAGGGGCTTGTTCACCTTGCGGGGGTCGATCTCGCCGAAGCCGATCTGGACGGCGTCGTAGCCGGCCGGGCTGTCGGCGGTGTGGACCTGGGTCACGACATTCGGCCCAGCCTTGACGACGGTCACCGGGACGACCCGGTTGTTCTCGTCCCAGACCTGGGTCATGCCGAGCTTCTCGCCCAGGATGCCCTTAATCTGCTTAGCCATCTTCGGTGCGCCTCTCAGAGCTTGATCTCGATGTCGACGCCGGCCGGCAGGTCGAGACGCATCAGCGAGTCAACCGTCTTCGGCGTGGGGTCGAGGATGTCGATCAGACGCTTGTGAGTACGCATCTCGAAGTGCTCGCGCGAGTCCTTGTACTTGTGCGGCGAGCGGATGACGCAGTACACGTTCTTCTCAGTGGGCAGCGGCACCGGGCCCGCGACCTGCGCACCAGTACGGATCACCGTCTCGACGATCTTCTTCGCCGAGGAGTCGATGACCTCGTGGTCGTAGGCCTTGAGCCGGATGCGGATCTTCTGTCCCGCCATGGCTACTCAGTAGTCCTTTGTCCTTAGTCACTGCACGACCCACATCCGACCCCCGCGCTCGGGCGTGTCGCACTCGCGCTTGCAAAAAACCGGCGAATAACTCGTCGGTTTCAAACTTTCGGGGTGGGGGGAGCCGGGTCGAGGCCCCGCACACGCTTCCCGGAAGATTCCCGTACTTTCGCCCCGCAGCTGCCGTGGCGTAGAACTCACGCTTGACGGCCATCACGGGAACGACGAGTACATGGGACTCGCTTCCGGTCCTCCCGGCGGGAGGCGCGCAGCATCGGCACTCAACCGAGCAACTTGGACATACTGCCACATGGAGCAGCCCGGATGCCAATCGGGGCCGGTGAGGCGCTCCTCACCGGCCCCGAGGGGGTGACGACCCCGGTCAGTCCCTGCGCCAGAGCACCCAGCCCCGGTCCTTGTTGTACGTCGCGACGTGCCAGCCCGGCTGCGGGTTCGGCCAGCTGTCCGCCGGCGCGACGTCCTTGCCGAGGGACACCAGGAACGCCGTGGCCTTCTCCGGCGGGGTGTTGCCGCCCTTCACGTTGTCCGACCAGACCCGGCCCCAGTACACCTCGTAGGCCATCGCCATCCGGGTGTCCCAGTCGAGGTCCCAGTCCAGCACCACGTTGTCGCCCTTGCGCAGGCCCGCCTCCTTGGCCACGCCCACCGCCTGGTACTTGCGGAACTTGGCGTGCGGCTCGGAGACGTTGTCGGTGATGACGACCGTCGCGTAGGCGGCGAACAGAGCGAGGCAGCCCACCACCGCGGCGACCACCCGCCGCCCCCCGGCCACCCGCAGCAGCAGGCAGGCTGCCAGCACCGCCAGCGCGCCGAAGCTCGTCCGGATCATGTGCAGGCCGTCCCAGGTGGAGGCCAGGAACATCGCGTCCGGCACCGTCCACGGGCTGATCCACAGCTTGAGCGCGGCACCCGCGTACGCGCCGACCGACAGCTGGATGACCCCGATCGCCACCGTGCCGACCAGCGCCATCCACAGCAGCGCCCGGACCGCGGCCCGGAACAGCGCGGCCAGGCCGACCACCAGGAACAGCGGCACCAGCACCGCGCAGTAGCGGGCGTACACCCAGTTGTCGATCCGGTCGTTGTCCGCCAGGCCGGCCGCGGAGGCCAGCGCGGTGCCGAACAGCATGGCCACCATGGTGAAGGCCACCACCCGCTCGGCCACCGTGTACCGGCGCCGGAACACCACCACCGCGCACAGCACCAGGGCGATCGCCCCGAAGCCGTACGTGGAGGTCATGAAGTACCACAGCTGCCCGAAGGTGCGGGCGATGATCGTGCCGATGTACTTGCTGTCCTCGAGGTTCTCGAAGACCTTGTTGCCGACGGTGCTCGGCGGCACGTCCTTGAACTGGTTCTCGACGAAGGCCGCCAGCAGCTTCGAGCCCAGGTACGACACCCCGAGCCCGCCGGCGCCGGCCAGCGTGGCGAGCCGCGGCGCCCAGCCGGTCGCCAGCACCACGACCAGGACCAGCGCGGTCAGCGCCACGACCACGCCGCCGCGGTCGTGGGTGGCCATGGTGTAGCCGGCCGCCAGGCCCATCCCCGCCGCGTACAGCGCGCGGCGGCGCGTCGTGCCGGGCGAGAGCCAGGCGTGCATCGCGATCAGCCAGGCCAGCAGGAGCACCGGCAGCACGGTGTCCGACATGACGAACTGGGAGTAGAAGACCACCGGCGGCACCAGCGCCACCGCGGTGCCGACCAGGTACGCGTGCGGCCGGGACAGGCCCACCCGGCGCGCCGCCGCCACCGCGAGCGGGAACACCAGCGCGTTGAGCAGCGCGTTGATGCCCATGATCAGGTGGTACGCGGTGGCCGGGTTGTCGGCGATCCGCAGCGCCGGCGAGATCAGCAGCGGGTACCCGCCGGGGATCACCACCCCGACCGGCATCTCGGTGGTCGGCCGGCCGGCCAGCACCCGCGCGATCACCAGGTACGAGTCCTCGTCGGCGTGCACCGACGGGAAGTAGTTGTGGATCGACAGCGCCAGGCGGAAGAGCACCTGTGCGCCGTACCCGAGCAGCAGGACCGCCGGCCAGAACCAGCGGTGGGCGGCGAGCACCCGCAACCGGGCCGGCACGGCCGGGGTCCGGGTGTCGGGCGCGTCGGTGCCGCCGTCCTCACCCCGGCCCGGCCCGTCGGACGTGTGGGCAGAGTCGATCAGCGGCTGCACCGAGACACTTCCCTACTTGTGTGAGTTGACGATCTCGTCATGGCCGGCTCCGGACGGCGCGCCACGGTTCCTGCCACCACTCGTCGAAGCGCATCGGCAGTGTGCCACGCAGCCGTCGGCCGGAGCCAACGCGCACCACCCCCCTGGACGACAACGCCCTGTTCGGGAACGGCGGTTCAGCCCGTGCTCCACCGCCGAGCGCGGTGCTGGCAGAATCGCGGTGTCCGGCCACCGAAACCACACACCGCCTCCGCACCGAACCGCTGCGGGAAGCAGAAGGACCGAACAGTGACGACCAGCGTCCAGCCCGCCCCCTCGCCGGGCAGGCACCAGGGCATACCGCCCAGTCAGGGGAGACGGGCAGCCGCCCTCCGCCTCCCCGCCGTCCTCTGGACCGCGGAGATCCTGACCGCGGCCGCGGCAGCGCTGTTCATGACCGGGCTGGCGTGGACCGTCCACCTGAACCCGATGTCGAGGATCGGCCAGGTCAGCGGTCTCGCCGCGCTCCAGCTCCGGCTCCTGCTGGTGCTCGGCGTCGTCGTCCTCGTCCTGGTGCCGGCCATGCGGCGCTGGGCGGAGCTCCCGGTGCGGTTCGCCGCCGCCGCGGTCGCCGGTCTGTCCTCCGGCGTCCTGGCCGCCGGCGTCTCGCTGGCGCTGCGCGACACCAACTGGCCGCTGTACGCCCAGCAGGGCGACTCCGGCAGCCTGCAGGCCTGGGTCGGCGCCCTGTTGGACGGCAAGTCCCTCGACGGCGCCTACCCGCCGCTGTTTCCGCACATCGTCGCCTTCATCACCGAGTACGTCACCCACGGACAGGTCGGCTACGCGCTGAAGATCGCCGACCTGGTGTTCGTCGCGCTGCTCGGCCCGCTCGCCTACCTGTCCTGGCGCCTGCTGCTGCCCCCGCTCTGGGCGCTCGGCATCGGCGTCACCGCCGCGCTGCCGATGGCGCAGCCGTACAAGCCGTACACCACCTTCGTGCTCGTCGCCTTCCTCCCCCTGGTGGCGAAGCTGATGCAGCTCCTGCAGCGCGCGCCGGAGCTCTCGCGCCGCACCGCCGCCGTCCGGGGCGCCGTGCTCGGCCTGGGGATCGGGCTGCTGTTCCTCCTCTACTCCGGCTGGTTCGTGTGGTCCGCCGCCGGAGTGGTGGTGCTCACCGCGGTGCTGCTGCTGCGGGCCCGCCGGACCGGTGGGACGCCCGGCCTGCTCAACGCCCTCTCCGCGATCGGCGCCGCCGGCGCGGTCTTCCTGCTCGTCGCCGGTACCTACCTGGTCCGGCTGCTCGGTTCCGCCGGCAGCACCGTCGACCGCTACTGCTACTTCGACACCTACACCGAGCCGACCTACTTCGCGATGTGGCGCGACGACCTCCCCGGCACCGACGGCCAGAGCACCTGGCCGGTCCCCGGTGAGATCGGCGGGGTCGGCCTCTTCACGATCCTGCTGCTGGTCGGCCTGGGCGTGGCACTGGCCCTCGGAATCGGCCGGGCCACCGTGCTGACCGCCGCCGCCTGCACCGCGAGCGCCCTGCTGATGCGCTACTGGTACGCCTCCCACATGGAGCGCGACCAGGCCGTCATGCTCTACCCGCGCACCAGCGCGCAGCTGCTCTACTGCCTGCTCGTCCTCGTCGGCCTGGCGTGCTACCTGATCGTCCGCCGCCGTCAGAGCGCCCCCGCGTCGTCCTCCGCCGCCGGACCGGCCGAGGAGGCCGGCCGTCGGCTCCCGCTGCGGCTCAACCCGCGCGGCGTGGCCATCGGCGCCGTCTGCTCGCTGGGCCTGCTCTTCGGCATGGCCGGCTCCGCCACCGCCAGCAAGTACATGCCCGACCCGCACTGGGGCCCGGGCGCGCTGGCCTGGATAGCGCAGAGCACCGCCGACACCGAGGGGCACTGCTCGCGCTACGCGCCCAACGGGGAGTGCAAGCAGCCGAGGGACATCAGCGACCTGCTCGTGCCGGTGCCCGACACCGGGAAGCTGATGTGCCCGAAGGTCAACCCGTACCCGCCGCGGCAGCCCGACCCGATGGGTCCCAAGGACAACGGGCTCAACTGACCCGCCGCGGGGCGGCCCCCGCAACGGCACTGGGCCGGTACTCCGAGTTCGGAGTACCGGCCCAGTGCCGTACCTGTCAGGGCTCGCGAGCGGTCAGTGCCGCTCTCCCCCGGTCAGCGCGTGGCGGACCAGGACCTTGGCGCCGGCCCGCTGGCCGCGCTTCAGCGCGCCCGGCAGCATGGTCAGCGCGTGCAGACGGGAGGCGCTGCGGAATCGGGCCGCCCGGGCGGCCTTCGGCCAGCCGCGGGCGTCCATCCGCTCCGCCACCGCGTTGAAGTACCGTTCCGCCTCGGTGAACCGGGTGCCGGAGAAGGCCTGCACCGAGGACTCGCTGACGGCGTGCCGGCGGTACTGGAAGACGACGGTGGTGTTGTCCACCATCATCTGCTCCCCGCGCTCCAGCAGGTCGACGACCAGGGCCAGGTCCTGGATCACCGAGTACTCGTCCCGGAAGTTGACCGCGCGCAGCGCCTCGCCCCGCCAGCAGATCGACGGGAAGTAGAGCCAGTTGCCGCGCAGCACGCTCGCGGCCAGCTCCTCGCCGCCCATCAGCCGCCGGCCCTTGACGGTCGGCGCGTAGATCTTCTCCTTGACGTTGTCCGCCAGGCCGGAGCGGCTGACCTCGCCGCTGCCGTCGATGACCTCGACGCCCGGCTGGACCATGCCCAGGTCCGGGTTCGCCTTGAGAATGCCCCGGACGGTCTCCAGGTAGTGCGGGTGCAACAGGTCGTCGCAGCCCATGATGACCACGTGGTCGGCCGTGGACAGCTCCACGCACTTCTGGAAGTTCTTGGTGATGCCGAGGTTCTGCTCGTTGCGCAGGTAGCTCACCCGGTCGTCGCCGAGCTCGGCGAACCAGCCCGGGACGTCCGGCTCCTTGCCGTCGTCGATGACGGTCAGCCGGAAGTCCCGGTCGGTCTGCCCGAGGATGCTCCGGACCGCGGCCTGCATCAGTGCCACGTCGCCGTAGTACGGCAGCATGAACTCGAAGGTGGCCACGCGATCAGGCCTTGCTGCGGTCGACCGGAGCCGAGACCGGCAGGTCCAGGTCGAAGCGCTCCTCGTTCAGGCGGGCACCCTCGTTGATGGCCACGGTGCGCGCCAGGTCCGTGAGCTTCTTCTCCAGCGAGCGGAAGCGCAGGAAGGTGTTCAGGGTCAGGAAGCCCATCCCCAGCACCATCACGTACAGCACCAGGTCGGTGCCTCGGCCGACGCCGAGCTGGTGGGCCAGCCAGGTCACGTCGGTGGGACGCAGCACCGCGTAGATGTTCACGACCACGAAGACCGAGAACGCGATGCGCTTCCAGGCGCGGGTGTTGGCACGGTCCCAACGCCGGATGAACATGAAGGCGAGAGTGACCGAGCCGAGAATGAGAACCAGCTGGATCCAGAAGAATTTCATCGGCGGCTACGCTCCCGCAGCGAGATGTCGAAGATGATGTTGACGCCGTTGATCAGGGACTGACCCTTGGCGCGAGAGTAGTCGGTGTACAGGATGTCCACCGGGAGCTCGGCGACCCGGAGGTCCGAGCCGGCGAGGAAGCTGACGATCTCCGACGCGTGCGCCATGCCGTTCATGGTGATCCGCAGCCGACCGGCGGCCTCGCGGTTCAGCACGCGCAGGCCGTTGTGGGCATCGGTCAGCTTGAGCTTGCGAGCGGTCGGGCTGACGGTCGCCGCGGTGCGCAGGACGACCCGCTTGATCCACGGCACCTGGCCGTTCTGCTCGATGAAGCGCGAACCGAGGACGACGTCCGTGTCGCCCTCCCGCAGCAGTGCGACCATCTTCTCGACGTCGCCGGTCTGGTGCTGGCCGTCGGCGTCGAAGGTGGCGAAGTACTTGGCGCCCGGCTGGGCCAGGGCGTAGGCGAGGCCGGTCTGGAGGGCGGCACCCTGACCGAGGTTGACCGGGTGGCGCACCAGGTGCGCGCCGGTCTCCATGATGTGCTTGGCCGAGTCGTCGCCGCTGCCGTCATCGACCACCACGATGTTCGGGAACGTCTTTCGCGCCCCCTCCACAACGTCGGCGATCACCTGGCCCTCGTTGTAGGCCGGGATCACCAGCCAAACATCGTCGTACTGGGACACGGAGGCTCCATGAATGGGGTCTGGCCCGCGCTGCTGCGCGGCGATCTGTAGGTGAGGGGCGGACACGGTCAGTCACCGGCCGTCCGGCTGCTCAACACCGCGGCGTTCGGGTCCCCCGACTGCTGGACGGGGCCGGCGGCGTTCGTCGCCGAACGGGCGAAACTCTGCCTCAGCACCGCCAGCATACCGAGGACGGTGGCCACCGAACCCGCCGTGTACGCGATGACCACACGGGTGGACACCTCGCCCGGCATGAAGGTGACCCCGGCGAGGACCACGGTGCCGACCGCCCAGCAGAGCAGCTGAAGGTTGTGTCGCTTGAATACCATCAGCGCCTGGCCGAGCACCATCGCGAACATGTACGCCACGGTTCCGGCGGACAGCCAGAAGAAGTCGAGGCAGCCGAGCACCGGCTTGGCGCCGAACAGCACCTGGATCAGCCAGGGGCCGAGGGCGACCGCCGGGATCCCGCCGAGCACGCCGAGCGCACCGACGACGGCGCCGATCTTCTTGAGCATCCCGGTGAACGCGGCCCGGTCCCCGACCGCGATCGCGGCGGAGAGGCCGCTCAGCAGCGAGGCCTGCAGCGAGCCGAAGACGAACAGCGGCACCCGGGCCAGCACCAGCGCGTTCAGCAGCGCGGCGATCAGCGCGGAGTCGGTGGGCGCGAGCAGCTTGGTGCTCACCACGGCCGCGTTCACCACGACCTGCGAGAGCAGCGTCGAGCAGATCAACAGGCCGAGGCCGGAACAGAGTTCGGACCAGCCGACCTGCTCGCCGGGCTTCACCGCGCGCAGCAGCGGCGGCAGCGTGACGATCGTGGCGATGATCGGCGCGACGGCCAGGATCAGGCTGAACGCGAGCGCCGAGTGCACCCCGGCCACACCGCAGGCGAAGGCCAGGCCGATCCGCAGGCCGCCGTCCAGGCCGAGCTGGGTGCCGTAGGCGCCGAAGCGGCCGAGGCCGGCCAGCACGCCGCGGGTGAGGTAGCAGACGGCCATGCCGGTGAAGGCCCCGCCGAGCGCCAGCACCAGCGAGCGGTCGCCGTGGAACATCGACCGGGCGATCGGGCCGGAGCCGGCGGCGAGGGCCGCCAGGACGACCCCGAGGATCCCCGCGGTGAGCAGGGTCGCCCGGCGCAGCACCGGCGCGGCGCCGTGGCCGAGCGCCGCGCGCGCCGCGACGATCCGGGTGAGCTCCTGCTCGATCGGGAAGAAGACGCCGATGCCGACGGACATCACGATCGTCCACAGCAGCGAGACGTTCGCCATGTCGTCGACGGACAGGCTGTGGCCCGCCACTCCGAGGTGGATGTAGGAGGCGGCGCCCAATACGACGGTGCCGCCGGCCACCGCCAGGGTTCCCGGCGGTAGCGCGGCAGCCACCTTCGTCAGTGCGTTCTTCACTGAGGTCTGTCGCTCTCCGTGGTCCGGGCCGTGGCGGCCAGTTCGGCGAAGACGGGGCGGGCCAGGGCCTCGGCCAGCATGGCGCGCCACTCGGGCAGCGGTGCCAGCCCGGCGGCGGCCCAGCGGTCGTGGGCCAGCACGCTGAAGGCCGGCCGGACGGCCGGGCGCACGAAGGCCTCCGACGTGGTCGGGCGGATCCGCTCCCGGTCCAGCCCGCTCAGCGCGTAGGTCTCACGGGCCAGTCCGCACCAGGTGGTCCGGCCGCTCGCGGTGCCGTGGTAGACCCCGGCCGGGGCCTGTCCGGCGAGCGCGGCGCGGCCGAGCTCGACCAGGCGGCCGGCCAGCGCGTACGACCAGGTCGGCTGGCCGTGCTGGTCGTCCACCACGTCCAGGGTGTCCCGCTGGGCGGCGAGCTTGAGCATGGTGGCCACGAAGTTCGGGCCGTGCTCGCCGTACAGCCAGGCGGTGCGCACGACGTAGCCGCGCTCGGGGAGCAGTTCGGCGACGGCCCGCTCCCCCACCAGCTTGCTGCGGCCGTACGCGTTCACCGGGGCCGTCGGGGCGTCCTCCGGGCAGGGCTCGGTGGCGTCGCCCGGCAGGACGTAGTCGGTGGAGACGTGCAGCAGCCGCGCGCCGGTCTTGGCGCAGGCCGCGGCGAGGTGGCGCACACCGGTGCCGTTGACGGCGGTGGCGGCCTCCTCCTCGCTCTCCGCGGCGTCGACGTTCGTCCAGGCGGCGCAGTTGACCACGATGTCGTGGCCCTCGACGGCGGCCAGGACGGCCGCCGCGTCGGTGATGTCGAGGTCCGCCCGGCGCAGCGCGGTGACCTCGGCGGACCCGTCGGCGCCCAGCACCGACAGCAGGTCCTGCCCGAGCATCCCGGCCGCGCCGGTGACCAGCCAGCGCACGGGCGCGGCGGCGTTCGCGGTCACTTGGCCAGGGCCGCCTTCTGCTTCAGCGGCTCCCACCAGGCGCGGTTCTCGCGGTACCACGCGATGGTCGCGGCGAGGCCGTCCTCGAAGCGGACCTGCGGCTCGTAGCCGAGCTCCTCACGGATCTTGCTGATGTCGATCGAGTAGCGGAGGTCGTGGCCCTTGCGGTCCTCGACGTGCTCGACCATGTCCCAGCCGGCGCCGGCGGCCTCCAGCAGCAGGCCGGTCAGCTCCTTGTTGGTCGCCTCGGTGCCGCCGCCGATGTTGTAGACCTCGCCCGCGCGGCCGTTGCGCATGACCAGCTCGATGCCCCGGCAGTGGTCCGAGACGTGCAGCCAGTCGCGGATGTTGCCGCCGTCGCCGTACAGCGGCACCTTCTTGCCGTCGATCAGGTTGGTGGTGAACAGCGGGATGACCTTCTCCGGGAACTGGTAGTGCCCGTAGTTGTTGGAGCAGCGGGTCACCACGACGTCCATGCCGTGGGTGCGGTGGTAGGCCAGCGCCAGCAGGTCGGAGGAGGCCTTGGAGGCCGAGTACGGGGAGTTCGGCTCCAGCGGCCAGGTCTCGGTCCAGGAGCCCTCGTTGATCGAGCCGTACACCTCGTCGGTGGAGATGTGCACGAAGCGGCCGACGCCGTGCTTGCGGGCCGCGTCCAGCAGGACCTGGGTGCCGACGACGTTGGTCAGCACGAACGGGCCCGCGCCGGCGATCGAACGGTCCACGTGGGACTCGGCGGCGAAGTGCACCACCACGTCGTGGCCCGGCATGACCTGGTCGACCGCGTCCGTGTCGCAGATGTCGCCCTGGACGAAGGTGTAGCCCGGGTGGTCGGCCACCGGGGCCAGGTTCTCCAGGACACCCGAGTAGGTGAGCTTGTCAAAGACCGTGATCCGGGCGTTCTCGTCAGCCCCGAGGAGCTGACGGACGAACTCCGAACCGATGAACCCGGCGCCGCCGGTCACGAGGATGCGCATAAT
Source organism: Kitasatospora sp. NPDC002543 (assembly GCF_053594915.1). NCBI lineage: Bacteria > Bacillati > Actinomycetota > Actinomycetes > Kitasatosporales > Streptomycetaceae > Kitasatospora > Kitasatospora sp. NPDC002543. Next base: position 67,443 of record NZ_JBSFWR010000037.1, read on the forward strand.
GCGCGTAGTCTACCGCCGCCCGAACGCCCTCCCGACCCGGCCCCTCCCGCGTTCACGGATCTCGAATAGGGTGCACCCATGCGTGGAATCCTCCTGGCCGGCGGCACCGGCTCGCGGCTGTGGCCCCTGACCCGTGCGGTGTCGAAGCAGCTCCTCCCGGTCTTCGACAAGCCGATGATCTACTACCCTCTCTCGACCCTGGTGATGGCCGGGATAAGCGAAATCCTGATCATCACCACCCCGAACGACCGGGACCAGTTCGAACGGCTGCTGGGCGACGGTTCCCAGTTCGGCCTGAAGCTCGAGTACGCCGTCCAGGAGAAGCCCGAGGGCATCGCCCAGGCCTTCGTGCTCGGCGCGGACTTCATCGGCGACGAGCCGGTGGCCCTGATCCTCGGCGACAACATCTTCCACGGCACCGGCCTGGGCACCGCGCTCACCGAGCACTCCGACATCAAGGGCGGCCGGGTCTTCGCCTACCCCGTGGCCGACCCGACCGCGTACGGCGTGGTCGAGTTCGACGAGACCGGCCAGGTCATCTCCATCGAGGAGAAGCCGGCCGAGCCCAAGTCCCGTTACGCCGTCCCCGGCCTGTACTTCTACGACAACCGGGTCGTCGAGATCGCCCGCACCCTGAAGCCGAGCGCCCGCGGCGAGCTGGAGATCACCGCCGTCAACGACGCGTACCTGCGCACCGGCGACCTGCACGTGACGATCCTCGACCGCGGCACCGCGTGGCTGGACACCGGCACGTTCGTGTCGATGGTCCAGGCCTCGGAGTTCGTCCGGGTCATCGAGGAGCGCCAGGGCTTCAAGATCGGCTGCATCGAGGAGGCCGTCTGGCGGGCCGGCCTGATCGACGACGCCCAGCTGCGCGAGCTCGCCGAGCCGCTGCTGAAGAGCGGCTACGGCCAGTACCTGGTGGCCCTGCTCGACGAGGCGGCCGCCAAGTGAAGTTCCGTGAGCTCTCCATCGAGGGGGCCTTCGAGATCACCCCTCAGGTCCACGGCGACGCCCGCGGCCACTTCACCGAGTGGTACCGCTTCGACCTCCTCGCCGAGGTCGTCGGCCACCCGCTGGACCTGGCCCAGGCCAACCTGTCGCTCTCCGCCAAGGACGTCGTCCGCGGCATCCACTTCGCCGACGTCCCGCCCGGTCAGGCCAAGTACGTGGCCTGCACCCGCGGCGCGGTGCTGGACGTCATCGTCGACCTGCGGGTCGGCTCGCCGAACTTCGGCAAGTGGGAGTTCGTCCGGCTGGACGACACCGAGCGCAAGGCCGTCTACATCCCGGAGGGCCTCGGCCACGGCTTCTGCGCCCTGACCGACGACGCCACGCTGACCTACCTCTGCTCGGCGACGTACAACCCGACCGGCGAGCACGGCGTGCACCCGCTGGACCCGGAGCTCGGCATCGAGTGGCCGACCGACGCCCCGCAGCTCTCGGCCCGCGACGCGGTGGCGCCCTCCCTCTCGGAGGCGCTGGCCACCGGCCTGCTGCCGGACTACGAGGCCTGCAAGGCCTACACGGAGTCGCTGAGGCAGCGGTAACGGCGGAAGCCGGCCCACAGCGGAGGGGGCGAAGTTGGGGTGGAAGCCGACGCCTTCGGTGCCGGCCACGCAGTGCGGCGGCCAGCTGTCGACGTAGTCCGGCTCGTCCGAGAAGTGGTCGCC
>NZ_JBSFWR010000038.1:0-68104 GCF_053594915.1 Kitasatospora sp. NPDC002543
TGCGCGGCTGGTTGAAGCGCAGCATGTTGCCCGACGGGTCCCGGAAGGCGCAGTCGCGCACCCCGTAGGGCTGGTCCATCGGCTCCTGGAGGACCTCCGCGCCGGCCGCCCGCAGCCGCTCGAAGGTGGCGTCGCAGTCGTCGGTGCGGAAGATGACGCCGCGCAGCAGGCCCTTGGCCAGCAGTTCGGCGGCGGCCCGGCGGTCGGCCTCGGCGGCGTGCGGGTCGGCCAGCGGGGGCTCCAGGACGATCTCCACGCCGGGCTGGTCGGGCGAGCCGACGGTCACCCAGCGCATGCCCTCGAAGCCGACGTCGTTGCGCACCTCGAAGCCGAGGACGTCGCGGTAGAAGGCGAGCGCCCGGTCGTGGTCGTCGACGGCGATGAAGCACTGTGCGAGTTCGATGCTCATGGGCGTCACGCTACGGGAGCGCCGGGGCCGCCGTCCCCCGGGGCGGCGGGCCCGGCGCCCGGGGTGCCCGGGGTGCCCGGGGTGCCGCGGGTCTCGGTGCGCCGCACCGGGCGGGTGCGGATCTTGGCGATGCAGGCCGGGATCGCCGCGCCCGGCTCGTGGTCGCGGGCCCGGTAGGCGCTGGGGCTCTCGCCGACCAGCTCGGTGAAACGGGTGCTGAAGGAGCCCAGCGAGGTACAGCCCACCGCCATGCACACCTCGGTCACGCTCAGGTCCCCGCGCCGCAGCAGCGCCTTGGCCCGCTCGATCCGGCGGGTCATGAGGTAGCTGTACGGGGTCTCGCCGTAGGCGGCGCGGAAGCTGCGCGAGAAGTGGCCGGAGGACATCAGCGCGGTGCGGGCCAGCGCCGGCACGTCCAGCGGCTGCGCGTACTCGCGGTCCATCCGGTCCCGGGCCCGGCGCAGCCGCACCAGGTCGTCGAGCGGCACCCGGTTCGCGGGAGCCGAACCGGCGGACGAGGACGGGGACGGGGAGGACACACCGGCCACCGTACCGACTCCCGCCGACAGCCGGCGCGCCGCCGCCCGGGGTCCCCCGCCCGGCGCAGTCCGCTCGCGCCCGGCCCGCCGCACCGACCACCCTGGAGGGACGGCCGGACGGCGGAGAGACGGCGGAGAGGGCGACACCGGGGTGCACGGCGACGACCAGCGACCCACCGGCCCGCGCGCCCCCGGCAACCGGACGGTGGCGCTCGCCGTGCTGGCCGCCACCGCCGCCGTGCTGCTCGTCCAGGCCGCCACCGGCACCAACTCGCGCCTGGTCCTGCAGCTGGTGCTGCTGCCCGCGCTGCTGGCCGGCCTGGGCACCGTCGCCCAGACGGTGGCCGCCGCGGTGTGGGTGACCGCCGTGATCGTCGTCCACTCGCTGATGTTCCCGCCCGGCGACCTGACGGCCCGCCTCGGCACCCTGCTGCTCGTGGTGGTCGCCCAGGCCGTCGTGATCGGCCTGTGCACCCGGCGGGTGCGGCGCGAGACGCAGCTGTCCCGGATGCGGCAGAGCGCCGTCGCCCTCCAGCGCCAGCTGCTGCGCCCGCTGCCCGTCACCACCCCGGACCTGCGCCTGGACGGGCTGTACCGGCCGGTGGAGCAGGACGCCATGGTCGGCGGCGACCTGTACGACGTCGCCGACACCCCGCACGGCACCCGGGTGCTGGTCGGCGACGTCCAGGGCAAGGGCCTGCCCGCGATCGGGACGGGCTTCGCGGTGCTGAGCGCCTTCCGGGAGGCGGCCTTCCGCGAGGCGCGGCTGCCCGATGTCGCCGACGCCCTGGAGGCGGCGGTGGAGCGGCACAACGCCTACGCGGTGCAGAGCGGCGAGCAGGAACGGTTCGTCACCGCCACGGTGCTGTGCGTCGGCGGGGCGGGCCCCGAGGCGGACGCGGGCCCCGCCCCGGGCCCCTCTGCGGGCCCCGGGGCGGACGCGGCCGGAGGTGCGGGCGCGGGCGGGGACGAGGGCGCCACCGAGGTACGGGCCGTCAACTGCGGCCACCTCTCCCCCTACCTGCTGCACCCCGACGGCCGCGTGGAGCCCGTCACCCTGGACGCCGGCATCCCGCTCGGCCTCGCCGCCCTGGCCGGCACCGGCGAACCGCGCCCCGTACGGCGCTTCGCGCTGCCCGGCGACGGGGTGCTGGTCCTGCTCACCGACGGCATCACCGAGGCCCAGGACGCCTCCGGCGCCTTCTACCCCGTCGAACAGGGCCTGGCCGATCTCGCCGCCGTCCCCGCCGACGCCCTGCCCGAGGCCCTCGACCGGCGGGCCCGCCGTTGGAGCGGCGGGCGCAGCCGCGACGACGTCACCGTCCTCGCCCTGCGCCGCCCCGCCCCGTAGGCCCCAGGCCGTCCGCGGGGACCATCGGGCCATCCATGGGGCCGTCCGACCCTTGACCCCCGGCTGCGGGTTCCACCTGCGGCGATCTAGGGTGCTGGCATGATCCCCACACCGATATCCGGTTCCGAGCCCGACCCGACCGACGGCCTGACGGGCGACCTGACCGACGGTCCGACGGACGACTTCCTGACCGACCCCGTCCAGGCCCTGCGGGTGATGATGGAGGGCAACGCCCGGTTCGTCGCGGGCAACCCCGAACACCCCAACCAGGACGCCGGGCGCCGCACGGCGCTCGCCCCGGCCCAGCGGCCCTTCGCGGTGCTGTTCGGCTGCTCGGACTCCCGGCTGGCCGCCGAGATCATCTTCGACCAGGGCCTGGGCGACCTGTTCGTGGTGCGCACCGCCGGCCACGTCACCGGGGCCGAGGCGCTGGGCAGCATCGAGTACGGGGTGAGCGTGCTGGACTGCCCGCTGGTCGTCGTCCTCGGGCACGACTCCTGCGGTGCGGTGGCGGCCGCGCTGGACTCCCTGGAGGAGGGCCGGCTGCCGGGCGGCTTCGTGCGGGACGTGGTGGAGCGGGTCACCCCGAGCGTGCTGTCCGCCAAGGCCGCGGGCATCGAGGACCGGGACGGCATCGTCGACGAGCACATCCGCCAGACCGTGGACCTGCTGGTGGAGCGCTCGCAGGCGCTGGCCGCGCGGATCGCCGAGGGGAAGGTGGCCGTGGTCGGCCTGTCCTACCGGCTGCTCGACGGCCGGGCCCGGCTGGTCGCCTCCCGCGGGCCGGTGGGCTGACGGGCGGCGCGCGGTAGCGGGGCGGCCGTCCTCGGGGCTCTTCGGGGCTCTTCGGGGCTCTTCGGTGCCGTACGGGAACGTACGGGAACGTACGGGAACGTACGGAACCGCTCGGAACGCGATGTCCGATCACCGCCAGCGCCCCCGGGCGGGCGGGGGCAGAGTCGGTGACCGACGGCGACGCGGATCTCCCGCGTCGCCGGGTTCCGAGTTTCCCGAGTTTCCGAGGACGGCAGTTCCCGTGCACAAGGTCATCGATCTCAAGGTCCTGTACTTCGGTACCCCCGTGGTGCTGATCGGCTCCCGCAACGAGGACGGCAGCGCCAACCTGATGCCGATGTCCTCGGCGTGGTGGCTGGGGCAGTCGTGCGTGCTGGGTCTGGGCGACAGTTCCCAGACCGCCGCCAACCTGCGGCGCGAGGGCGAGTGCGTGCTCAACCTGCCGTCCTCCGCGCAGGTGGGCTCCGTGGACGCCCTCGCGCTGCTGACCGCCAACCCGCACATCGCCGAGTACCGGCAGAAGCAGGGCTACCGCCACGAGCGGCGCAAGTTCGCCGCCGCCGGCCTGACCGAGCTGCCCGGCGAGCTGGTGAAGGCGCCGCGCGCCGCCGAGTGCCCGGTGCAGCTGGAGTGCCGGGTGGAGTCGGCGACGGCACTGACGGGCGGCGGGCGCACCGCCTTCGAGGTGACGGTGGTGCGCGCCCACGTCGAGGAGAGCCTGCTGGTGCCCGGCAGCGACCACTACGTCGACCCGGTCGGCTGGGACCCGCTGATCATGAAGTTCTGCGAGTTCTTCGGCGACGGTCGGCGTCTGACGCCCTCCCGCCTCGCCGAGGGCTGGCAGATGCCCGGGCGGATGCCCGCCGCCGTGTGACGCGGCCTCGGCTCGGTCCCGCGCCCGCCGTTCCGGCTCCCGCTCCGGCTCCGGCTCCGGTTCCTGTTCCTGCTGGTGCTGGTGCTGGTGCTCGTGCTGGTGTCCCTGCCGTGTCCGCGGCCCGCCCGACCGCTCCGCTCACGGCCGTCCGACCGCGCCGCTCACCGCCGGGTGCCCCGGCTCACGGGGCGACGGTCGCGCCGCAGGAGTCGCACACCCGGGTCGCGGGCAGTTCGAGGAAGCAGTTCGGACAGATCGCCGGCGGGCGCGGCACGGCGGTGGCGGCGGCCTTGCGCTCCACCGAGGCGCGCAGGCGCGGGGCCAGGGCGGGTATGCCGCCGTCGGCGGGCAGGTCGGCGCCGAAGTGCCGGTAGCAGGCCAGCCGGGCGGCGGCCGCGTGCTGCTCGCGGTCCATCTCCGCGGCCACCGGCGGCTGTCCGGCCACCGCCAGCACCTCCTGGTAGCCGGGGCCGACCCTGCCGTCCGTGGCGTGCACCACCAGGGCCGTCAGCGGCGGGTCGCCGCGCCGGTGCGCCTCGCGGATCACCAGGGACAGCACCTTGCCGATCCAGTGCCGCTGGTTGATCCGGGTGCGCACCCCGGAGGCCTCCTGGACCGCCTCGGCCAGGTCCGCGTAGCTGATCACCGCGTGGTAGCGGCCCGCCACCTCCACCAGGGCCGGGTAGGCCGCCCTGGTCCACACGATGTGCGCCTGGCCGGCGCTCACCGCCGCGCCGTCCGACGCCCGCCAGTAGCTGTGCTGCTCCGTCATCCGCCCGCCCCTGTCCGTCTTGTCCGTGTCTGTCCTCCGCAGGCCCCCGCCGGGAGCGAGGCTACCCGGCCCCCGGACGCCACCTTCCGGCGGGGCCTCGCCTCGGGCCGGACTTGACTTCAAGTGCTGTTGAAGTCGTGGAATGGGTGCCGACCGCAGCCGTACGGGCATCGCGGTCGATGCCCCGCCCGTACGGCACCCGTACCGGGGCCCGGGGCCGCCGCCTTCCTGATCGTGCCGACGGCGGCCCCGGCCCTCGTACACCCCTCCCCCGCGCCCCTCCCGCCCGGTCGCCGCCACCCGCAGCGCCGCCGCGCCGATCACGGAGGGGGCTCGCACCGCACCTGGCAGGCCCTCCCGCACACCTCCGCCGCACGAGCGGGTGCGCTACCGCGGGCGGAGAAAGGCCCCCGACCACTTTCCCTGGTCGGGGGCCTTCGTGTTGGGCGGGCCTCAGCCACCGGAAACCCAGCTGCCCTTGCGGGCACCCGCCCCGGCGCCTCGGCAGGGCTTCCCCCACTTCACCGCCGCGAGGACGACGGTCGGCAATCCACCCCAGCCCCGGGACCGCATCTGACGCATCGTCAATTACCGACCAGCAGGTCCCCCAGTGCCGTCCGCCGGTGCAGCACCGCCTTGCCCGCCCGCACGGTGGTGATCAGCCCCGCGCCCCGCAGCACCCCCGCGTGGGCGGAGACCGTGGCGGCGCTGACGCCCAGCCTGCGGGCCAGTTCGCTCGTGGTGTGCTCGCGCGCGAGCAGGTGCAGCAGCTCGCCGCGGGTCGCTCCGAGCACCGCGGCCAGGGCGCGTTCCCCGGAACGGCCGTCGGGGCGGGGCAGCAGCCCGGTCCCGGCCGGGTAGGTGAGGGCGACCGGGCGGCCGGGGGGTTCTGCGGGCAGCGCGGGGCCGTACCAGTGGAAGGTCGGCAGCAGGAGCAGCCCGCGCCCGGCCAGGCGGATCTCCCCGGGCGCGCCCGGCAGCTCCCACACCGCCTCCCGCAGGCGCGCGCCGGGCACCAGAGCGGCCAGCAGCGCCGCCGCGCCGTCCTGCGCCAACTGCACGGCCCGGCGGGCGAATTCGGCGCGGTGCAGGTCCCGCACCTGGTCCCAGACCGGGGCGAGCAGCGTCTCGTACGCCGCGCGCTGCGCCCGGTGGACCAGCCGGCGGGCCGGCGCGTCACCCCGGGCGAGGTCGCGCACCCAGGGTGGCGGGGCGCCCCGCACCGGCTCGTACGCGCGGCGCAGCTCGGTGCGGACGTACCCGGGCGGAGCGGTGCGGACCTGCTCCAGCGCCTCGGGCAGGCCGTCGGCGAAGACGTCGAGGAAGGCGGGCGCGCGGCCGGCCGGGACGAGGTCGGCCAGCGGGGCGGCGGACGGGGGCAGGGCGTGCAGGGCCCGGCGGCGCCAGGGGGCGTGCAGCGGGTCGGCGTCGGTGCGGCACATCGTGGCCAGCGCGGTGTTGAGCTCCTGGAGCGGCGCGGGGCGGGGGGCGAGGGTGATGCGGGTGAAGTCCTGCGGGGTGAAGTGGATCCGCAGCACGGTGCCTCCTCGCGGCCGGTGTCCATCCTTGAGTCCTGGGCCTCAAGGATGGCCCGGGGGCGGCCGCCCGGCCGAACCTGGCCGCATGAACCGCGACTTCGACGTCCGTCTCCCCCTGAGCCGGCGCGCCCTCATCAGGTCCGCGACGGCGGCGCCCGCCGCGCTCCTGCTGCCGGCGCCCGCCGCGTCCTCGGCCCCGTCCCCGTCCTCGTCTTCGTCTTCGTCCTCCGTCCCGTCCCCGGCGGGCGTCGTCCTGTCCCTGCCCGCGCCGACCGGGCCGTACCCGGTGGGCTGCCGGTCCGTGTACCTGGTCGACTCCTCCCGGCCCGACCCGCTGACGCCGGAACTCCCGGTGCGGGAGCTGATGGTGACGTTCCTCTACCCGGCCGCCGCCCACTCCCCCGCCGTGCCCGCACCGCAGCTGCCGCCCGGGGCGGCGGCCTGCTTCGGGCGGATCGCCCCGCTCACCCCGCTGCGGCTGCCCGCCACGGGCGTGGACTGGGCCGCCACCCGCACCCACGCCCGTCCCGACGCCGCCCCCGCGTCCGGGGGCCGCCGACCGGTGCTGGTGTACAGCCCCGGCGGCGGCGATCCGCGCGGCCTCGGGACCTGCCTGGGCGAGGAGTTGGCCTCCCACGGCGCGATGGTGGTCCTGGTCGACCACCCGGGCGACGCGCTCGCGGTGGAGTTCCCGGGCACCACCGCCTTCCGCACCGAGCCCGTACGGGCCACCGTCCTGCGCGGTGACCCCCGCGACGAGCCGGCGCTGTGGCGCACCGTGGTCGACACCCGGATCGCCGACCTGCGCTTCGTCGTCGACCGGCTCCACCACGCCGCCGAACTGCCGCTGCCACCCGGCCTGGCCGCCGCCCTCGACCTCGGCCGTCTCGGCCTGTACGGGCACTCGGCGGGGGCGAGCGCCGCCACCGAGGTGTTCCACGAGGACCGCCGCGTACGCGCCGCCGTCAACCTGGAGGGCTACCTCGACCACCCGCCCACCACCCCGGGCGCCGACCCGCAACCACTGCGGATCACCGCGGAGGGCACGGACCGCCCGCTCCTGCTGCTCGGCAGCGAACTCTTCCCCCACCGGGAGGAACTCGACCGCTCCTGGTCGGTCCTGGCCGCCCGCTCGCCCGGACGCGTCCGCCGCGCACTCCTGCCCGCCACCAACCACTGGGCCTTCACCGACTACGCCGCGATGGTCCCCCGCCTCCAGCGGGCCGGCCTCCTGACCCCCGCCCACCGCACCACCCTCGTCGGCCCCCTGCCCGCCGCCACCACCGTCCCCCTCCTGCGCACCACCGTCCGCCGCTTCCTCACCCACCACACCCCCACCCGCACCTGACCCCCAGCGCCCCGTCCCGCGCCAGAAGTCGGCCCCGCCGACTTCCCGCGCGCCCGCCGCACACGACGGGCGTGGCACCAGGTCCTGGGACCGACCGGCCTACGTCCGCAGCCCGTTACGCCCGCCGTGCCCGCCCGCGTACCGTCCCCGTCATGGATGTCACAGGGACTTTGGACGAGGCGCTCGAGCGTCTGCACCGCTCGGGGCCCGAGCGGCTCGGGCGGCTCACCAACCACGCGCCGATGGCCGTCGAGGCCCTCGCGGCCCGTGGACGGGCGGGTGCGGTGCACCGTTGGCTCGACCTGTACGCCCGCAAGCTGGAGGAGTTCCCGTCCCGCGTCGAGCCGGTCACGGCCGCCGACTGGCGTTCGGCCCTCGGTGAACCGGGCCGGGTGGCCGACTGGATCGGCTTCTTCGAGCGCGAGGTCTCCGAACGTCCCTGGCGCGATGTGCTCGGCCGGTGGTGGCCCCGTCTTCTGCCCGGCCTGTACGGCGGCTCCACGCATCCGGTGATCCGGGTGGGTCACGCCGTCCGCACGCTGCTGTCCGGCGAGGCCACCGAGCCCCGGCTGTCCGAACTCGCCCACGGCCTGGGCTACTGGGCCGCGCGCCACCGGCCCGTCACGGGTCTCGCCCCGCCGGCCCGCACCGCCGGCGCCGACGCCGACAGCGCCGCCGCCGCTCTCGACGCGGTGCCGCGCATCGCCGTCCAGGACGGCGGCTTCCCCGCCCGGCTCGACCGCGTCGAGGTGCTGCCGGTGTGGGCGGGCGCGGTGGTGGAGCCCGCCGAGGCGCACCGCCGCCTCACCGAGCTGGTGCGGGCGGCGACCCACCGGTACGCCACCCACGGCCACGGCGAGGAGACGATGCTCGTGCACGCCGCCACGGCTCCCAACGCCGTGCTGCGCGTGCTGCCCGCCCTCCCGCGCGACCTGTGGCCCTCCAGCCTCCGGTCCGCCTGGACGGCCTGCGCGGCGGTGACCGCGATGTACGCGCCGGCCGTGGCCGTCCCGTGCGCCGCGCCCGGTGGCCTCGCTCCCGAGGAGGTCTTCGAACTCGCCCTGTCGCACGGCGACGAGCACGTCATCAAGTTGACGGACACGGCCCTCGACGTCGGCGACGCGCCGGCCCTGGCGGCCGCTCTGCGCTCCATGGAGCTGACCCCTCCGATGGGATGACCACAGCCTCCCGTCCGCGCGGGACACCGTAGGAGGCTCCGGGCCCGGGCCCCGGGGGGGTGTCGCGTGGCGGTGCCGCGGTTCACGTTCCCTCCCTGCCGTCGGCGAGACGGCGGCGCCACCACGGGTCGGGCCGCCGCTGCCGCCGGTCGGCGAAGGGATCCGGCAGGGTGCGCCGGAGGCAGGCCGCTTCCGGCACGGCCGCGCGGCGTCCTGGCTCCTCGCGGGCGCGGGCGGGCAGTTCCCGCAGCACCTGGTCGAGGACGTCCCGCGCGTGCCGCACGTCGTCGAAGGAGCATCCTCGGCACGAGCCGTGCGCGCCCTGCGGGTAGCGGGGGCGGCGCCCTGCCGGCAGGGTGAAGGCGCGGTGGCGGCGCAGGGCCCGGTCCGTGGCACCGGGGTGCACGCAGTAGTCGGTGGAGAGCTGTTCGACCCGGTGTATCGCCGGGCCGGCGCGGGTCGAGAGCCAGGGGATGCGCGCCGGTGGCGGATCGTCCCAGGTGCGCGGCTCGTGTCGGTGGTCGGTGCGGAGCCCGGCTGGCCGTCTGCGCGGCATGGGCCTTTCGGGCGGCGGCCATGAGGGTCGTGACGATCATGAGGCCGGCTCGCCGGGGTGCCGGGAGCCCTTGGCCGTACGCGGGACGCCGGGCCCGCCGGCTTCCCGCGCGGGGGCGGGCCCGGCGGGGCGCTCCTGCGGGGGCACGGTGATCAGTGGGTGGTAGTGGGTGACTTCGGCGGGTTCGTCGACGGGGTGGCCCTCGGCCTCGATCCAGGCGTGGGCGCGGAAGGGCGCGGTGCGCACGCCGGTGCGCCAGGTGGGCCAGGTGCCGCGGGCGCGGCACAACAGGGCCGCGGCGATGGAGCGTTGGAGGCAGCCCTGGCCGGCGCAGCGCATGCTGAGGGCGACGACGGCCTGCCGGGCGGCTTGGGCCTGGGGGCGGTCGGCGGGGCGGGCGCCGCGGCGCAGGGCGAGCATGACGCGGCGGATGCGGGCCGGGGGGAGCCGTTCGATCAGCCGCGCCGCGCCGATGGCGGCGAGTGCGGCGGGGCGGCGGTGCCAGGGCGGGCGGCCGGTTCGGGTGGCGTGGGCGTGCAGGCTCATCCGGTGACCAGTCCGGCGGTGCGCAGGTCCTCGTGCAGCCGTCGGGCGTCGGAGCGGGCCCGCTCGGCGGTGACCGGGTGGCGGCGGCCGAGGTCGGTGGCGATCTCGTCGGTGGTGCGGCCGTCCAGCAGGGCGCGCAGGATGAGCAGCCCGGTGCGGTTGAGCTGGTAGTAGCGGCCGGTGCGCTCGTGCAGGAGGACGGCGCCGTCCTCGGTGGCGGTGAGGGTCACGTCGGGGCTCAGTTCGGCGGCCATGCGCGCTCCTTGGGCGAGGGGGCGGCGGTCGGGTGGGCGGCGGCGGGGTGGGCGGCGGCGGGGTGGGCGCGCAGCCAGTGCTCGCAGGCGAGGGTCGCGTCGAGGGCCGCGTAGGGGGTGCCGGGCGGGTAGAGCCCGAGGCAGGCGCGGCGCAGCGCGTCGGGGTCGACGAGTCCGGCGCGGGCCAGGGCGCTGTCCTCGATGAGCGCGGCGAGGGCGGGGCGGTGGCGGGCGAGTCCCTGGTGGGTGTCGGGGGTGAAGTCGCCTTTGCCGGTGCGTCGCAGGAGCTCGGCGGGCATGTGGGGGGTGAGGGCCTCGGTGAGCAGCGGCTTGTAGGCGAAGGGTGTGCCGCGGGTGGCGGGGTCGGCGGCCAGGCAGGCGTCGAGGACCTGGTCGTCGAGGAAGGGCACGCTGTAGGGAACGCCGAAGTGGGCGGTGGTGTCGGCGAGTTGGCGCAGGGCGGAGGCGCTGTGCCGGACCATGTGGAGGGTCTGGTGCTGGGTGTGCCGTGGTGCGAGTGGCTCCGTTTCGTCGGCGAGGGCGGCGAGTTGTCGGCGGACGAGGTCGGCGGCGGTGGCGGTGGCCCAGGGCGGTAGGCGGGGTTCGGTTCCCCAGCCGAGGAGTTGGGTGGTGGGGGGCGGGTCGGGGTGGGTGAGGCGGTGGCTGGCGTGGGCGAGCCAGGCCGGGTAGGGGCGGGGGTCGGTGAGGGCGCGGAGGGCGTCGGGGAGTTTCCAGCGCAGGCGGGCGCGGTGGCCGCGCAGGTGGCGGGCGGCGGTGGCGGGGTGGCGCGGGAGGAGGGTGCGCAGGTAGGCGGGGAGGGCCTGGAGGACTTCGTCGCCGCCTTCGCCGCTGAGCCGGAGGCGGGCGCCTCGGGTGGCGAGGAGGCGGGTGACGGCTTCGTCGCGGGCCCGGGTGCGGGTCCAGGCGAACGGTTCGTCGCCCTGGGGGCCGGGGGTGTCGATGTCCGCGAACATGGCGGGGAGTTGCTCGGCGGGCAGGACGAGGCGGGTTCCGGGCAGGTGGCGGGCGGCCCGGTCGGCCCAGGCGGCGTCCTCGTGGTGGGGGTCGAGGGAGCCGAGGGTGACGGTGAGCAGGTCGGCGGGGCCGGTGGCGGCGAGGAAGCACAGGGGGGTGGAGTCGAGGCCGCCGGAGAGGTCGGCGGCGACGAGTCCGCCGGCGCGGGTGCGGGCGGCGACGGCGCGGTGCAGGGCGTGGCCGAGGGCGGCGGCGGCTTCGGGGCGGGGCCGGGTGGGGGCCGGCGGGTGCCAGTGGGCACGGGTGCGGGCGGGGTGGCCGGGGGTGAGGACGGCGGTGTGGTGCGGTGGTACGGGGGTGATCCGGTGCCACAGCGGCAGGGTGTCGGCGGGGTGGGGCAGCGGGTGGGCCAGGCGCAGGGCGAGGCGTTCGACGGAGGGGGTGAGGCGGGCGGCGGCGGCGAGGGTGTCGGCGTGGTCGGCGAGGACGGGGATGCCGTGGATCTCGGCGTGGTGGAGGCGGCGCAGGGCGGACAGGGTGCCGCGGGCGGCGACGGTGCCGTGGACGGTGGCGATCAGGTGGAAGCTGCCGGCGAGGGTGTCGGCGAGGGCGAGGGCGTCGTACGGGTCGCGGACGCGTTCGGCGTGGCGGCGCAGGCGGTCGGTGTCGGTGTCGCTGGTGCCGATCACGGCGAGGGCGACGGGCCCGGCGCGGGCGGTGAGCACCTCGCCGTCGGGCCAGTGGCCGAGGATCCAGGGGCGCCCGCTCGGGTGGTGCAGGGCGCGGCGTTCGGCCGCGCCCTGCACCGGGGTCAACGCGGCCGCGGCGGGCCCGGTTTCGGTGTCCGGCAGGACCACGAACCGGGTCTGCCGGTGACCGCTCACGGCCCGGTCCTCAGGGGGCGAGGTAGTAGCCGTGGACGTCGGACTGGTTGCCGATGTCGAAACCTCGGGTGAGGTCCGCGAAGTCGCCGAGTTCGATCAGCATGGGGGGCTCGTACACGTCGTCGTCGGTCATGGCAATGTCCTCTCGTTGGCGGGGAGTTGGACACGATCGCCGGCCGGCTGGCTCCACTCTTCCCTCTCGGTTCGCCGACGGACAAGCGCTGCCGGGGGCTTCGGCCGGATCCCGTCGGCGCGCGCGGGTGTGGTCGGCGGCGCTGACGGGACTGGTGGGCCCCGGGGTGGCGGGGCGGCGGTGGCGGCGGGAGGTGCGGCCGGTTTCGGCCAGCCTGCGGCGAAGTGGTGTAGACCTGTCCGGACGCCGGGCAGGCCCGGGCCGGGCCGGGAGTTCGTGTTCGCGGCCCGGCACCCCTGAGCCCGGGCACGCCCCTCGGTGCCGGGCACGCCCCTCGGTGCCGGGCACGCCCCTCGATCCCGGGCGCGCCCCTCGATCCCGGCTACGCCCCTGATCCCGGGCGTGCGCGAGAAGTCGGCCGGGTCGACTTCTCGCGTGCGGGAAGGGTGTTCCAGGGCCTGCGGCCCGCTCAGGCGGTCTGCTCGGCGAGGGTGTGGGCGACGAGGGCGTTGGCGTGGCCGTGGCCGAGGGCGTGCTCGGCCTTGAGCCAGGCGACGAGTTCCATGTGCTTGGTGAGCGGGGAGGCGCGGATGAGGTCCTTCCACTCCGCGATCGGGCGGCCGTACTTCTTCTCGATGGACGGGAAGTAGGAGGCGGGGCCCTTCACGGCGGCGGTCTTGGCAACGGTGGCGGCCTCGGCAGCGGCGGCGGTCATGAGCGGTTCCTCTCGAAGGGCACAGCGGGAAGCGGTGCGGTCACGGATGAGGACCGCGACCGCACCGCGAACTCATCGCCCCCGCCGGGTGATCCCCGTCACACCCCGGCGGTGGCCCGGCCGCGGCGGCGGCGTCCGGCGGGCGGGGTGGGGTCGGCGTCCCAGGCGGCGACGGGGTTGCCGAGCCAGCGGCCGGCGCCGGGGACGCTCTCGCCGCGCATGACCAGGGAGGCGGGGCCGACGGTGGTGCCGGCGCCGAGGGTGGAGTTGAGCAGCACGATGGAGTGCGGGCCGGTGGTGGAGCCGGCGGCGAGGTGGACGGGGCCCAGGCGCATGACGCGGTCGTGGAAGAGGTGGGTCTGCAGCACGGTGCCGCGGTTGACGCTGGCGCCGGCTTCGACGGTGACGAGGTCGGTCTCGGGCAGCCAGTGGGTCTCGCACCACACGCCGCGTCCGATGCGGGCGCCGAGGCTGCGCAGCCAGGCGTTGAGGTAGGGGGTGCCGGTGATGGTGTGGCCGCCGAAGGGCATGGCGAGTTCCTCGACGAAGGTGTCGTAGAGCTCGTTGCGCCACACGAAGGAGGACCACAGCGGGTGTTCGGCGACGCGGAAGCGGCCGACGAGCAGCCATTTGGCGGCGGTGGTGACGGCGCAGGCGATGACGGCGGCGGCGGTGAGGACGAGTCCGGCGGCGGCGAGGGCGGCGCCCAGCCCGTAGTCGTCGCGCAGTTCCTGCAGGGCGGCGAGGACGAGGTCGCCGAGCAGGGCGGCGAGGACGATGGGCAGCAGTCGGCACAGTTCGACGCCGGCGCGCGCCCACATCAGGCGCCGGGGCGGGTCGTAGGTGCGGGCTTCGGTGCCGGTGTCGGCGACGCGGGGCAGGGCGAAGGCGGGGCGGCCGAGCCAGGAGGAGCCTTCGGGGGCGTGGGCGGGGGTGTCGGACAGGACGCCGACGAGGGAGTTGTCGGGCAGGTGGCGGCCGGGGCCGACGATGCCGGAGTTGCCGACGAAGGAGCGGCGTCCGACGTGGGCGGGGCCGAGGTGGAGCCAGCCGCCGCGCAGTTCGTAGGGGGCGACGAGGGTGTCGTCGGCGAGGAAGGCGCCGTCGTCGACGCGCATCAGGCCGGGCAGGGCGAGCACGGTGGAGGCTTCGACGCGGCGCCCGACGCGGGCGCCGAGCAGGCGCAGCCACACGGGGGTGAAGAGGCTGGCGTAGAAGGGGAAGAGGGTGCGCCGGGCGGTGTCGCTGAGGCGGCTGACGGCCCAGGCGCAGAAGGCGACCCGGCCGGTGGCGGGGTGGAAGCCGGGGCGCAGCGGGCGGGACAGGAGGCGGACGAGGAGCGCTATGAGGGTGGCGTAGCAGGCGAGGGTGAGGGCGGCGAGGGGGATGGTGGCGGGCAGGAGTTGGATGACGGCGCCGGCCAGGGTGGCGTCGGTGTCGATCATCGGGTAGACGATGAGCAGGGCGGGCAGGGCGGCGATGATCGGGACGAGGCCGAAGACGGCGAAGCCGGCGCCGTAGGCGAGGTTCCAGCCGCGCGGGGCGGGGGCAGGGGCGGTGGTGGGCCAGTCGGCGGGGGCTTCGGCGGCGGGGCGGGCCGGGGATCCGGTCCAGTGTTCGCCGGGTGGGACGGCGGTGGTGGCGGTGAGGCAGGAGCCGGGGGCGATCTCGGCGCCGGCGCCGACGCGGGCGCCGGGCATGAGGGTGGCGCGGTGGCCGACGCGGGCGCCTTCGCCGATGTCGATGTGGCCGAGGTGGAGGGTGTCGCCGTCGAGCCACCAGCCGGCGAGGTCGGCTTCGGGTTCGACGCAGGCGTGGGCGCCGAGGCGGGCGAGGCCGGTGACGGGCGGCAGGGTGTGGAGGCGCACGCCGGGGCCGACGCGGCAGCCGAGTGCGCGGGCGTAGCGGGGGGCCCAGGGGGTGCCGGCGAGGGCGGCGGTGCCGAACAGGGCGGTGTAGCGTTCGGCGGCCCACAGGCGCAGGTGGACGTGGCCGCCGCGGGGGTGGCTGCCGGGGCGGATGCGGGCGGTGAGCAGGCGGGCGCCGGTGGCGGCGAGCAGGGTGCGGCCGGGGGCGCTGTAGAGCAGGAGCAGGCCGGCGCCGACGGGCCACCAGGAGCTGTGGGGGGCCCAGGCGAGGTGGTCGCCGGTGAGGTTGTCGAGGGCGATCAGGACGAGGATCCAGCGCAGTCCGGCGAGGGAGAACATGCCGAGGAGCAGCAGGGTCTGCCACAGGCCGGCGCTGCGGGGGGTGCGGCGCACGGTGCGGGTGCGGGCGGTGGCGGTGGTCTCGGTGGCGGCGGTGCGGTCGGGCGGGGTGGCGGGGGTGAGTCCGTCGAGGTGGGCGGCGAGGTCGGCGAGGACGGGGTGGGCGTACAGGTCGGCGACGGAGACGCCGTTGTGGCGGGTGCGCAGTTCGGAGACGAGGCGGGCGGCGGTGAGGCTGGAGCCGCCGAGGGCGAAGAAGTCGTCGTCGGGGCCGGGGGTGGTGCCGAGCAGGCGTTGCCAGTGGGCGGCGAGCCGGCCGGCGGTGCCGTCGAGGGGCTGGGCGGTGGGGGCGGTTGCGGTGGTGGTGAGGGGCCAGGGCAGGGCGGCCCGGTCGACCTTGCCGGAGGTGCGGGTGGGCAGGGAGTCGACGAGTGCGAGGACGGGCACCAGGGGGGCGGGCAGGCGTTCCAGCAGCTGTGTGCGGGCGGTGGTGAGGTCGGGGGTGGCGCCGGGGTGGGCGACGAGGTAGCCGACGAGCAGGTCGGCGCCGGCGGGGGTCCTGCGGACGGCCGCGGCGGCGGCCCGGACGTCCGGCAGGGCCTGGAGGGCGGCGTCGATCTCGCCGAGTTCGACGCGGCGGCCGCCGAGTTTGACCTGGTCGTCGGCGCGGCCGAGGAAGACGAGGCCGTCGGGGTCGTTGCGGACGAGGTCGCCGCTGCGGTAGACGCGGGGTGAGGCGAGGGCGGGGTGGGCGCTGAACTTCTCGGCGTCCTTGGCGGGGTCGAGGTAGCGGGCGGTGCCGACGCCGGTGATGAGCAGTTCGCCGGTGGCGTGCCAGGGGACGGGGTTTCCGGCCTGGTCGACGACGGCGATCTCCCAGCCGTCGAGGGGGGCGCCGATGCGCACCGGGTGGCCGGGGAGCAGGCGGGCGGCGGTGGCGACGACGGTGGTCTCGGTGGGGCCGTAGGTGTTCCAGAACTCGCGGCCGTCGACGGCGAGGCGTTCGACGAGTTCGGCGGGGCAGGCCTCGCCGCCGACGATGATCAGGCGGACGGCGTCCAGGCATTCCTGCGGCCACAGGGCGAGCAGGGTGGGGACGGTGGAGACGGCGGTGACGCGCCGTTCGACGAGCCAGGGGCCGAGGTCGGTGCCGGCCTTGACGAGGGCGCGGGGGGCGGGCACGAGGCAGGCGCCGTGGCGCCAGGCGAGCCACATCTCCTCGCAGGAGGCGTCGAAGGCGACGGACAGGCCGGCCAGGACGCGGTCGCCGGGGCCGAGCGGGCGCTCGGGCAGGAACAGGCGGGCTTCGGCGTCGACGAAGGCGGCGGCGCTGCGGTGGGTGACGGCGACGCCCTTGGGGCGGCCGGTGGTGCCGGAGGTGAAGATGATCCAGGCGTCGTCGGCCGGGGTGGGCCAGGCCGGGGAGCCGCCGGGGCGGGCGGTGGGGCCGGGGTGCAGGGCGCGGCCGGGGCCGAGGACGGCGCAGACGGCGGCGTCCTGCCAGATCATCTCGGCGCGTTCGTCGGGGTCGTCGGCGTCGACGGGGACGTAGGCGGCGCCGCAGCGCAGGACGGCGAGGATGGCGGTGTAGAGGTCGGCGGTGCCGGAGGGGATGCGGACCCCGACGCGGTCGCCGCGGCCGATGCCGTGTGCGGCGAGCTGCCCGGCGAGGGTGTCGACCTCGTGGAGCAGGCAGCGGTAGTCGAGGACGGTGTCGCCGGTGTCGAGGGCGGGCGCGTGGGGGTGCGCGTCGGCGGTGGCGGCGACGATGTCGAGCAGGCTGCGGGGGTGGGCGGCCTGGGCCACCGGCCAGCCGGCCGCGGGGCCCTGGTGGGGGCGGGGCAGCGTGCCTGGGCCGGCCGTTTCGTGGCGTGCGTCCATGGATGGGTTTCCTTGGCTCCGGGGTCCTGGGGAGGCGTGTTCTGGGGTGTTTCGGCCGTACGTCGTTCGGGTTCTTCGGGTTCTTCGGGTTCTTCGGGTTCTTCGGGTGCGGGAGCGCCCACTCACCATGACTCCGCTGGGAGTCGGCTGGATGCAGCGAAGGTTCGATCAAAGGAAATTCTCATCATCGATGCCGCAATAGGGCGACAACGGTATGAATCGAATGGCATTTCGCGGGTTTTCGATCGTTTTCGCTGGTGAAGAGTAATCGCCGAATACCGGAGCGGCCCGACGGGAGAGCGAAGAGTGATGAACGCCATGGCGACCGGCACCGTACCGGTAGTGAGGGGCTCGCTGCCGAATAGGGGGATTCCGGTCGGATCATCGGGCTGTTCACGGTTTTCACATCTTCGTGTGGGAGCCTTTCGCACCCCGCACCGCGGCGCCTTCCTGTGAGCGGGCCGGGCGAAGGCCCTTCCGGCTGGAATTCCGCTGACGACGACGAACCGCGGAACGGACGCCCCGGCCGGAAAGGGAGCACGCTCGTCTGGTACGTGGCGTACGGCTCGAACCTGCACGCCGCCCGCCTCGCCCACTACCTGCGCGGCGGACGCCCCCAGGGCGCGGTGCGGGCCCACCCCGGCAGCCGCGACCCGCGCCCGCCGCGCCGGTCGGCGGCCACCGCACTGCCGGGCACGCTCTACTTCGCCGGGCACTCGCTCACCTGGGGCGGCGGCGGCACGGCCTTCTACGACCCGGCACCGGTCGGCGAAGTCCCCTGCCGCGCCTACCTGGTGACGCTCGCTCAGTTCAGTGACATCGCCGCCCAGGAGATGCGCCGCTCCCCCGGCACCGACCTCGACCTCGCCCCCGTCCTCGCCACCGGGCGCGCCGAACTGGGCCCGGGCCGCTACGAAACCCTGCTGCACGTCGGCACCTTGGACGGGCACCCGCTGCTCACCTTCACCTCCCGCGCGGGCGTGGCTGGGGACGAGCCCACCTCCCCCGTCCCGGCCTACCTGCGCAACCTGGCCGTCGGCCTGGCCGAGTCCCACGGCTGGGGCCCCTGGCGCACCGCCGGCTACCTCGCCACCCGGCCCGGCGCGGCCGGGCACTGGACGCCGCGGGCGGTGGCGGCGCTGCTGGACTGAACCGGCGGCGGGCCCGGACTCCCCTGCCGGGTGACGCCCGCACGGCGGTGCCCGCGCCGCCGAACGTCCCCTCCCCACCGGGCCGTTCGGCAGGCCGGCCCCCGCGGCGGGCCCGCGACGGCCCGGGGTACGGCCCCCCGGGCCGGGCCTGTCGGAGGGCACCGCTACGGTGCCGCCCATGACCACCGACCCCACCGCATCCGTGAACTCCCCCGCGCCGCAGTCCGACTGGGACCGCGACCTCACCGACGCCTTCGCCGTCCTGCTCGGCCGGCCGCTGGAGGAGTACGACCCGAAGGCCGTCTACGCCGCCCGCGTCGGCGGCAACCTGTTCGACGAGTCCGGCTTCGGGCGGGACGCCGCCTGGGTGCACCCGGCGGCCCTGCGCGGCGAGCGGCCGGTCGCCGCGGACCTCTACCTGTACGACGAGGCCGAGCGGACCCCGGACTTCGACGCGAGCCGCTCGGTCTTCGAATTCCGGCCCGCCGACGCGCCGGAGGCGGACCTGCCGGAGGGCTTCGCCGCCGCCGTCGAGGCCGCCTGCTTCCGCGGGGCGCTGCTGCGCGGCGCCGACCTCGGCGCCCTGGCCGAGCGGTACGGGGTCGACCTCGCCTCCCCCGCCCTGGCCGGCGCCTGGACCGTCCACTTCGCCCTGCTCGTCTGCGACGGCACCCTGCTGGACGCCCTGTGCGCCGCCCTCGGCACCGGCCGCACCCCCGAGGACCTGGTGCCCTTCTCGGCCGAGCCCGAGGAGGACTGGGAGCAGGAACTGGCCGCGATACCCCACCCCGGGCTCCGCGCCCACCTCGGCTTCTTCTGCACCGACGGCGACGAGGGCCTGATGCCCCTGCTGGAGGACGCCACCGCGGGCGGCCTGGAGGACGAGGGCTGCGAAGCCGTCGCGGGCTGGGAGGACGGGCACGGCCAGCTCGACGTCACCGTGGTCCGCCTCGGCGACCTCGTCGCCGGCCCGCGCCGCTGACCCCGCCGCCGGCCCTGGGCGCCGAAGTGGCTGAACGGCTTCCTCGGCACCCGGGCCCACGGTCCTCTTCCCGCCGGCGGCCGTCCCGGTCGCGCTGATGACCGAGCGTCCTCGCACCTCCGCCACGGCCGTGTCGACATCCCGATGGCCCATGCGGAGCTCCCCCCGGGGTTCGCGCTGTGCGACCGAGCCGTGTCGGCGCCCCGGACACACTACGGATCATGGCCGGTTCCCATGACCGTGGGCGCACGGCGCGGGCCCGGTTGCCTACCCTGAGGCGCCATGTGGACCTCCGCCCCGGCGGTGAGGCATACAGGCCTCACCGCCGTCATCGCGCTCCTTCTCTGTTTCGTGACCCTGAGCCGGCCGGCCGCCGCCGTCGAGCCGCCCCCACCCCGCTTCGTGGTCTCCGTCGACGACGCCACCATGACGCCCGGCCAGATCTCCAGCGTCAATGTCACCTTCACCAACCGGGAGAGCGAACCCGTCCGGTTCGTCTACGTGATGCTGCGGGAGTTCAAGGCCGAGTTCCTCGGCTGCACCGGAGCGAGCTGGTGCTCGTTCAGTCAGGACAACACCGGCACGGAGGTGTTCAACCTGGCCGCGCCGCTGGTCCCGATCCTCCCGGGGGAGAGCCGGACCGTCCGGCTGCCCTTCCGCTTCCGCGCGGACCTGGACTGCGTCTCGCAGTGGACCGCGACCTTCCGGGTCTGGTACTCGTACTACGAGTTCGGGCAGGGGCAGACCGCCGAGGTCTTCGACCCCCCGGAGTCGATCGCCCACAGCACGCTGGTGTGCCCCGCCGCGTGATCGGACGCGGCCGCTGACGCGCGCGGAACGGGCACTGGGCCCGGACCGGCGGGGCGGCCGCGTCGAGATCCACCCGCGCGGGTGAAGCACCGCCCGCCGAACCCCCACCGCCCGTGCCCGGCGGGCTAGTTGAGGAAGGGCTCGGGCCCGAAGCACCCCCAGACCACGAAGGCGGCCAGCAGGACGTAGACCACGTCCACCGCCACCAGCCGGTACTCCCGGCGGCGCCACCGCACCAACGCCGCCCCGGCCATCAGCAGCACCAGCCCGAGGGCCACCAACGGGACGAACACCGGCGCGACGCCGAGCACGGCGGGCAGCACCAGCCCCACCGCCGCCAGCACCTCGACGGCGCCGATGGCCCTCACTCCGCCCGCGCTGAAGTCCTCCACCCAGCGGCCGCCGGCCCCGGCCGCGGCGATCCTCTCCTTGGGCACGGCCGGCTTGAAGACCCCGCCCAGCAGGTAGGCGGTGGCCAGCAGCCCCGCGACGATCCACAGCGCGACGTTCACGGTGTTCTCCCTCCGGTGTCGGGGCGGACCGGTCAGCGGCCGCCGTCCTGCCGGCGGCCGCCCGTGCCGGCGGGCGTGCCTGGTCGGCGGGCGTGCCTGGTCAGTGGGCGTACATGCCGACCTCGTAGGTGCCGCCGGGCTGGTGGGTCATCACGTTGGCCCGGTTGAAGGCGTTGATGATCGCGATCACGCAGACCAGCGCCGCCAGTTGCTCCTCGTCGTAGTGCTTGGCGGCGTTCGCCCACGCCTCGTCGCCGACCCCGTCGGCGGCGTCGGCGAGCCGGGTGCCCTGCTCGGCGAGCTCCAGCGCGGCGCGCTCGGCGTCGGTGAACACGGTGGCGTCGCGCCAGACCGCGACCATGTTGAGGCGCACCGGGTCCTCCCCGGCGTGCACGGCCTCCTTGAAGTGCATGTCGACGCAGGCGCCGCAGCCGTTGATCTGGCTGGCGCGCAGCCGCACCAGCTCCTGCACGGCGTAGGGCAGGCTCGACTCGGCGATGGGCTTGTTGGCCGCGATGATGTGCTTGAAGACCTTGCCCATGACGGGGCTGGTGAAGGGGTTGAGGCGGGGTTCCACGGCGGCTGCTCCTCGGTCGGCTTCCGTTGCTGCCCTTTAAGACAGAACAGCCCGCCGCTTTGTGACAGCCCCCGCCGTGACCCGCGTCACACCACCCGCCGCCGCGCCCCGGCCCGCTCCGCACTAGCCTGCCCGCAACGTTCGGGCCAGGACGTTCGGAGCAGGGGGATTCCATGACGGGTACGACGGGCGCGACGGGCGCGACGGGTTCGACGGACGCGGCGGACGCGGCGGACGCGGCGGACGGCGGGGCCGCCGGGTACCGGCCGCTGCTGTTCTCCATCGCCTACGGGATGACGGGTTCGGTCGGCGACGCCGAGGACCTCGTCCAGGACACCTTCCTCGCTCTGGCCCGCGCCGAGAGCGCCGGCACCGCGGTCGCCGACCCCAGGGCGTACCTGACGACGGCCGTCACCCGCCTGGGCATCAACCACCTGGCGTCCGCCCGGGTGCGCCGCGAGAGCTACGTCGGCCAGTGGCTGCCCGAGCCCGTCGTCACCACGGCCGGGCGCCCCGGGCCGGCCGAGCACGCCGAGCTGGCGGACACCCTGTCGATGGCGTTCCTGGTGCTGCTGGAGGCCCTCTCCCCGGTCGAGCGCGCGGTGTTCACGCTGCGCGAGGCCTTCGGGTACGGATACCCGGAGGTGGCGCGGATGGTCGGCCGCGGCGAGGCGAACTGCCGGCAGATCCTCGCCCGGGCCCGCAAGCGCCTGGCCGCGTCCGGGGCCGGCACCGAAGGTGCCCCCGGGGGTGCTCCCGCCGCGCCGGCCCGCCGCGCGGAGGGCGAGGAGCTGGCCCGCCGATTCTTCGCGGCC
Source organism: Kitasatospora sp. NPDC002543 (assembly GCF_053594915.1). NCBI lineage: Bacteria > Bacillati > Actinomycetota > Actinomycetes > Kitasatosporales > Streptomycetaceae > Kitasatospora > Kitasatospora sp. NPDC002543. The sequence continues at coordinate 21,803 of NZ_JBSFWR010000038.1, forward strand.
GCCGAGGGCGGGGACCTGGACGCCCTGCTCGGCATGCTGGCCCCCGACGTCGTGCTCCAGGGCGACGGCGGCGGCAAGGCCCGCGCGCTCGCCCGCACCCTCAGCGGCGCGCGCGTCGTCGCCCAGCTGCTCGCCGGGGGCCTGCGCCGCGTGCGCCGCCTGGGCGCGCGCCTGGAACCGGCGCGGGTCAACGGCCGCCCGGGCGCGGTGGTCCGCGACGCCGAGGGGCTCGTGCTCAGCGTCGTCGAGCTGGACGTCGACGCCGACGGCGCGGTGCGGGCGGTCCACGCCGTGTCCAACCCCGACAAGCTCGCCCACCTCGGGCCGCTCTCGCGGCTCGGGCTGCTCCCGGTGCCCGAGCCGCCCGAGTAGCCCGCGCCGCACGGCGAACGGCCCGCACACGGCGAACGGCCCGGGCCCGGATCGCGGGCCCGGGCCGTTCGCCCCGGCAGGTCAGGGAGTGGTGCAGACGGCGGTCGCCAGGATGGACTCCGTCGCGGTGCCGGTGTTGGTGCCGCGCACCACCCAGGAACTGCCGCTCGGGTAGGAGTCGGTGACGAAGATCCGGAAGGCGCTGGTCTGGCCGCCACCGCCGGTCGGCACCTCGCCGGACGGGCAGCTCACCGTGGCGTACCCGTTCGCGCCGGGGGCCACGTCGACGAAGTCGCCGAAGACCTGGTCGTGCGCGGCCAGCATCGACGGGTTGGCGGCGGCCTGGTCGTGCGGGACGGTGATGCTCGGCTTGCCGCCGGGCTTGCCGTCGGCGAAGGCGGCCGCGGCGCTCGCGGCCAGGACGGTGACGGCGACGAGGGCGGTCAGGGCGAGGGGTTTGGTGCGGGCCACGGCGGCCTCCTGGGGCGTCTGAGGGTTCGTCGGCGGGGGCCACTCCCCGCACCGGCCCCCGATGCGTACCCGAACCACCCGGCCCGCCGGGGGAGGAAACGGCCGCGGCTACTCGGCCGGAGGAACACCGCTGCCCGGCCGGGCTAACCCCGGGCCGCCGGCTCCCCGCGAGCGTGTCCGCGCCGCGCCGGCGGCGGGCGCCCGGCGGCGGGACAGCGGACCGCGGGGCGGCCGGCCCGGGCCGCTGATCGGCCACCCGGTGGTCGACCTGCGCGAGCGCGGCGGCGGGGACGTCGTGCGCCGGCTGGAGGAGGGTCTGACCGCCGCCCTGGGCTCGCCGGGCCTGCCGGCCGTCCGCCGGGACACCCCGCCCGGGCGCAGAGCCTGGTCGGGGTGTGGACGCCGGAGCGCCGGAAGGCCGCCTCGACCGGCATGCGGATCCCCGGCGGTGCGCGACGCCGTGGCCGCGGCGCTCGGGGCGGCCTGACGGCCCGAGTGCCGCTCAGGCCGCCGCAGATGTTCGGCGGGTGCGGGTGAACCAGCAGGCCAGCAGCAGGTTGGGCACCCAGCACAGCCAGGCGATCGCGGTGTAGGAGGTGCGGAAGTCCAGCTGCGCGGCGGCCACGGCGAGCAGCATCAGGCGCAGGGTGACGGCGGCGAAGGTGAGCGCGAAGCTGCGGACCATCCAGCGGCGGTGGTCGGCGACCCGCCCGTCCAGGATCGCCCGCAGCCCGGCCCCGCCGGTCACCAGCCAGGCCACCGCCAGGCAGGCGAAGCCGAGCCCGGACACCGCTCCCCCGTACGCGACGGGCGCCATCAGCAGCGCCCCGACGCCGCCGACCAGGCAGCCCAGCAGGTAGGTGACGCCGATCCCCCGGTGCAGGCGCGGACGGCGCTCGCGCAGCCGCCGGGAGAACTGCCACGGCCCGACGGCCAGGGCGGTGACCGCGCCCAGGATGTGGACGTAGAGCGGGAGTCGGTGGCTCAGGTAGGTGGCGCGCTGGTTCTCGAAGAACGTCGAGGAGTCGAAGCTGAGGTACTTCGCGGAGACGGCGACGATGAGGAGGGAGAGCACCGTCATGACGGCCCGACCGGCCCGGGTGATGCGCATGGGTCGAGTCTCGGGCCCGGCGGTACGGGACGGCATCCGGGTCAACCCTGACACGATCCCCCAGTGGACCCCCATCTCCCGTGCGGGGAGGGGTGTTTGGCCTCCCGCACCATCCGCGATTCGGCCGCTTCCGCGCCCCGGCCCCGCTGCCGGCCGGGTTCACCTCGCCGGCGACCGCCCGCACCACGCCCCGGCCGGCCGCACCCCGGCCCGGCGCGAACTCCCGCGCCGGGCCGGGGTGGTGTGCGGGGTCGGGGTCAGGCGGCGCGTTCGCCGTGGAGGAGGACGGGCAGGGAGCGGTTGGCGAGGGCCTCGACGGCCCGTGCGGCCTGGGAGGGCGCCATGAAGTCCCGCAGGTCCTGGACGGCGACGAAGCGGGCGCCGAGCAGCCCGCTCCTGCGCCGCGAGGGGACCGTGATCCGATCATCGGCGGACGATGGGGTCGGCACATCGGCACGGAGGCGGTTCGCTCGTACCGCCTCCTGAACCGGTGTTCGACGGGCGCCACTCAGTTCGGCCGGTCGTTGCCCCGGTACAGCTGGGCGCCGGCGACGACGATCTGCCGGTCGGGGTCGGGGTGGGCGTCGAGTTCGTCCGCGCTGCGGTAGCCGAGGACCGCGCTGGTACGGGTCGTCCCGCCGGTGTTCGGACCGACCGTGTGGAAGACGGTGGCGTCGAAGAGCAGGATGCCGCCGGCGGGGACCGGCACGGGGACGGCCTGGTCGGTGAGATCGGCGAGTTCGGGGTGCTCGTCCATCCACGTCCCACCACCGTCGGGCTGCGGGACTCCGACGTACGGCGCGCGGTGGGAGCCCGGCACGATCCAGGTGCAGCCGGTGTCCACGGTGGCGTCCTCGAAGTACACGACGACGGTGAGCAGGCCGCGGGTGGGCTGGAGAATGTCGCGGTGCAGCCTCACCGGCTGGGCGCCGGGGGCGTTCAGCGAGCCCTGGTTGTGCCTGTTGAGGACGTAGACCACGTTCGGGCCGAGCAGCGAGGCGAGCGGCCCGGTCAGAGCGGGGTGGGCGACGAGGCGGTGCATCAGGGCCCGGTCGTGCTGGTAGAGCCGGTAGACCTTGGTCTGCCCGGCGGGTAGGTGGACGGCGCGGACACGGACCGCCTCGGCGGCCTCGTCCAGCAGGCCGCGGGGCAGGCCGGGCGCGGGCAGGCGCAGGTAGCCCAGGTCGCGGAAGTGGCGGGCCTGCTGCTCGGTCAGCGCGGACGTGGTGAGGGTGGGCACGGTGCCGGTCTCCTCTCAGGCGTTGCGGCCGAAGGCGGCCAGACGCTCGGGGGTGCCGAGGTCCGGGGCCGAGGTGCGGATGTCGAAGGCACCGACGGGATGGCCCTGGCTGATCGCCCAGGGCATGAACTGCCGGTACAGGTCGGCTTCGCCGGGGTGGACCAGGCACCGGGCGTACTCCTCGAACAGGGTCCGGAACGGGGTGGGGGTGAGGATGACGGCACCGGTGCTGGTGGCCTGCCGCAGCCCGCCGCGGTTCCCGGGCGGCAAGGTGGCGTCAATGCCCTCCAAGGCGTGGACGACGTGCCGGCCGTCGGAGTCGAGGAAGAGCCGGCCCGCGTTCTGCGCGGAGCGGCCGGGCGCGGTGGTCACGGTCCAGGTCGCCGCCGCGGGACGGGAGCGGTGCTCGGCGACGGCCGGGGGCAGTAGGGGCGTGGGGAACAGGGTGTCGGCGGGCAGGACCACCGCGGCCGGGGCATCGGACAGGTGGGTCAGGGCGGCATAGGCGGCGCCGGCGGTGCCGAGCGGGTTCTGTTCGCGGTGAATCGTCAGCTCCACCTGCCGGGCGCAGGGGTGGGTGAGGGCGTAGGTCTCAACGGCTTCGGCCCCGGCGACGGGGTGGGTGCTGGTGAGCACGGCGATCCGGCGGAACCCGGCGACGGTGAGCTGGGCGAGCGCGTGGCCGAGCATCGGGGTGCGGCCGGCGTCGGTGTCGATCGGCACCAGCACCTTCGGCGTGCGGCGCAGCTCGGTGTCGGCCGCGTCCCGCAGCCGGCTGCCCTTTCCTCCGGCCAGGAGCAGTGCGACGGCGCGGGTGGGCAGGGACACGAGCGTGCTGCTGTAGTACGGGGCGGGGGTCTCGGTGGTGCTCCGTTCGGTCACGGGGTCCTCCCGGACGGCGGGTGGGTGGGCGTGGGGTGCCGGCCCGCCCGCTCCGGGATCACAGGAGGTTCAGTGCGTCCAGGGCGAGGTAGGCGGCGGCGGTGTCGGTCATCTCACCGCGGCGGAGCACACCGCGGCGGAGCTCCGCGAGGTCGAGTGTGACGACGTCGATGAACTCGGTGCGCTCGGGGGCGGGTTCGGCGACCCTGACGCACCCAGTGGCGTAGAAGGCGAAGCGGCGGGCGTTGGAGTAGGCGTCCAGCCAGTAGGGGCCTGCGGCGTGGACCTCGCCCTGGTAGCCGGTCTCCTCCAGCAGTTCCCTGGCGATGGCGTCCGGCGCTTCCTCGCCGGGTTCGAGGAAGCCGCCGGGCAGTTCGTAGAGCACCTGGTCCGGGCCGGGCCGGTACTGGCGGGCGAGGACTACCCGCTGGTCGGTGGTGAGGGCGAGTACCGCGCCGGCCGGACGCTCGTTCTTGAGGTAGAACTCCTCCTTCCGGCCGTCGGGCAGCTCGAACTCGACGCGGTCCACGGATCGTCCGAACTTGCTGAACACGGTGGTGCGTTCGATCTCGCGCCACGAAGCGCTGGTGGTGTCGGTCGTCATGGCCGGGACTGTACGGCCCCGTCCCCGGCACGGGTGGCCGTTTCCGCTGTCGCTTGTCGGCCGGTGCCTGGTGGCGGGTGGGGCACGTCCAGGAGACCACCGGATCGGGTGACGGCGGCAGGGCAGATCGGTAGGCAGTCCGTGGCCGCCTCGGTACGCTGATTTCTCTGCCTGGACCGGGGGTTGGGGGCGGGGCACCGTGGCGAACGTGCTGTTCAGACGCGCACGGCTTGCGCTGGGCCTGACACAGCGGCAGGTGGCGGAGCGAGTGCGGGCGCTGGTCGAGGCGGCCGCAGGGCGGGAATCGCCGTTTGACGCCGCCTACGTCTCGCGCATAGAACGTGGCCTCATCACCTGGCCGCACGGGCACTACCGGCAGGCCCTCTGCATCGTGCTGGGGGCGGGGACGGCGGCCGAGCTGGGCCTGATCGCCAAGCAGGTCCACCAACACGAGCCCGATGAGGTGAGTTCCTCGAACCGCCGAGACGTCCTGGCCGCCGCGCTGTCCGCCCTGCTGCCGTCCGCACCGCCTCTCTCGCGCCTGCGCATGGGTGACATCCGCGCCATCACCGAGCGCACCAGCGTCCTGGAGCACTGGGACCGGACCTCGGGAGGGCGGGCCGTGCGTGATTTCGCGCTGCGCGAGCTGCACACCGCGGTCGGGCTCACCGCGGCGTCGACCAGCCCGGCCGTACGCGGCGCGCTGCTCGGCGCGATCGCCCGCCTGGCGAACCTGACCGCGTGGTCCTCGTTCGACGCCGGTCTGTTCGACGAGGCCCACCCGCTGTTCCGGCTCGGCCTGACCGCCGGCCGCGAGCACGGCGGCACCGGGCTGCTGTGCCATCTGGCCACCAACGCGGCCCGTCAGGAGATCCACTTGCGCCGCCCCGAGCGGGCTCTGGAACTGGCCGGCCAGGTGGGCGGGCGTCTCCCTGCAGCGGCGCGGGCGATGCTCTCCGCCGTACGGGCCCAGGCCCACGCCCTGGCGGGCGACGAGCGGCAGGTGGCCCGCCATCTGGTCGCGGCCGAGCACGCCTACGACAAGGTCACCGACCTCGCCTCCGGCCCGGCCTGGACGCAGAGCATCACGGCGGCCAAGGTCGGCAGCGACAGTGGCTTCGCCCTCTACCTGCTGTCCGCCGCCACCGGCCGCGACAACCCCCGGGTCGTCGCCGATCTGCGCCGGGCTGCCGAGGCCGACACCGCCCAGGCCGCCCGGGTACGGGCGATGGCCACCGCCCGCCTGGCCACCGTGCTCTACCGTCAGGGCGAGCGCGCGGAAGCCGACCGGCACGCCGCCCGGGCCCACGACCTGGCGGCCACCATCGGCTCCGCCCGCCTGGCCACCGCGCTCACTGTCATGCACCACGCCGCCCTGCGGTAGGACTTCGGGAGCACAGGACCGGAAAGGCCGGAGGATCCGGCGCGAACGTCCCGGCCCGGCGCGAACTTCCGCGCCGGGCCGGGGTGGTGTGCGGGGTCGCGGTCGGGGTCAGGCGGCGCGCTCGCCGTGGAGGAGGACGGGCAGGGAGCGGTTGGCGAGGGCCTCGACGGCGCGGGCGGCCTGGGAGGGCGCCATGAAGTCCCGCAGGTCCTGGACGGCGACGAAGCGGGCGCCGAGCAGCCCGCTCCTGCGCCGCGAGGGGACCGTGATCCGGGTGCTGTCCGGCACGGTGCCGCCGTCGAAGACGAGGTTGAGGCGCTCCAGGTAGCGGTCGGCCGGGGTGTAGTCGACCGCGACGATGTGGCTGACGCGCACGATCAGGCCGGTCTCGGCGTGCAGGTGGCGGGCGGCCGCCCGGTGCGGGGGCTCGTTGGGGCGGGCGGAGCCGCCGGGCAGGATCATGCCGTCCAGGTAGTCCGGGTCGACGAGCAGGACGTCGCCGCGCTGGTTGCGGATCAGGACGAGGCAGCCGAGCCGGCAGACGGGGGGCTTGGCGAGCAGGCGGGGGTCTTGCATGGGGGTGGTCGTCGCTTTCGGTCGTCTTCAGTCGTCGAAGGTGAGGCGCTCGTAACGCAGGCCCTTGCGCAGCAGGTCGACCATGCGCAGGAGGTCGAGGGGACGGGCGGTGATCCGCAGGAGGTAGCTGCACGTCAGTCGACCGGTGTCCCAGTCGACTTCGAGGGTGGGGAGGGTGACGCCGCCGATCGCGAGGACGGTGGTGAGGTCGTCCAGGACGTCGGCGGCCTGGCGTCGCTGCTCGGCGGTCGCACGGGAGAGGGCGGACATCACCGCTCCCCGGGGCGCTTGTGGACCTCGAAGGTGCGCCAGGCGCTGTAGGCGTCGCCGAAGAAGACGAAGGCGGCCAGTTCGCCACCGGGCCGGCGCAGCCACTCGCCGGTCGTCTCGTTGCGGACCCGGTAGCGGTCGGCGGCGGTGTCCCAGCGGACGCCGTAGCCGGGCAGGAGGGGTGCTTGGTCGTGAGCCATGGGAAGGGAACCCTCTGCGATCGGAGTTTCACGTTCTGTGCACATCGTGGCGCACGAGCCTCTAGGATCAGAAGTGGCTTGCGACTTGCCATGAGGTCGCACGGGAGTTGAGGGCTGCCATGAACAAGAAGACCATTGACCCGGAGTCGAGCCCCTGGGCGCCGTTCGGAATCCAGCTCCGCGCATTTCGGGAGGCCAGGGACCTGCTCCAGGAGGAGCTGGCCCCGCTCATCGGGTGCTCCACCTCGCACCTCTCCTACATCGAACTTGCGCACCGGCCGCCGAGCCGCAAGCTCGCCGAGCTCTCCGACATCGCGCTCGACACGGGCGGCACCATGCTGCTGATGTGGTATCAGCTGAAGAACGCCGCGATCCTGGAGGGCTTTCCGGAGTACGCCCGGTACGAGCTCGTGGCGGAGCAGATCAGGATCCTGGAGATCAACGTCATCGCCGGACTTCTGCAGACCCGGGCGTATGCGACCGCGATCGAGATGAGTGCCGTCAGGCAAGGCACCGCGACCGAGAAGCTGGCCAAGGAGCGCATCGAGTTCAGACTTGCCCGCCAGACGATTATGGAGCGGGCTCATCCTCCACTCGTGCATGTGGTCTTGGACGAAAGCTGCCTCAGAAGGGTCGTTGGCGGGCGCGACGTCATGGTCGAGCAGTTGCTTCACCTTGAGAAGTTGGCCGAACGGCCCGAAGTGATCATTCAGATCGCACCGTACTCCCTCGGCGAGAACCGGCCGTTCACGCACATGGCCTACCTCCTTACCATGCCGAACCGCAAGGTTCTCGCTTATGGCGAGGTTGAACAGCGTGGATACATCGATCGTGATACCAAGTCAGTTGCCTCGCTGACCAAGAGCTACGATCGACTCACGGTCGAGGCCCATGGCCAGGCCGAATCGCTGGCTTTCATCCGTGCGGCAAGGAGGGACCTGGAGTGGATGTCGACCTGACGGAGGCTTCCTGGCGGAAGAGTTCGTACAGTGGCACAGGCGGCGGCGCATGCGTCGAGGTCGCCGACGGCTTCGCCGGCGTCATGCCCGTACGCGACTCCAAGGACCCCTCCGGCCCCGCCCTCCTCTTCCGCTCCTCCGCCTGGCAGGCCTTCGTCACCGCCGTCCGCACCGGCGAGTTCGACGTCCGCTGACCGCAGCGACCGGCCCCGCCGCCCCGTCCCCCGGGGCGGCGGGGCCGGCTGCTTTCCGCCAAATTGGTCTCTACCATTGCCCCGAATCCGGGATTCCGGAAGGCTCGCCGCCGAACGCCGGGAAGCGGACTCCGGCGTTCTCGTTCGAGGTGAGGAAGACACCGACATGGCTCTTCGCAAGGCGGTTTCCACCATGGCCCTGGCCGGACTCCTGACGGTCGCGGGCGGCCTGATGGCCTCCCCCGCCGCCCAGGCGTCCACCACCCGCACCACCGGTTACACCTACGTCGGCATGTACCCGAGCGGCGCCGCGTGCGAGGCCGCCGGCAAGGCGTACGTCGCCCGGGGCGAGGCCGTCTCCTACTTCTGTGACGTCGCGCCGAACACCGCCCGTCTCTCCGTCTGGTTCTTCTAGCCGGCCCCGGAGCGGGAAGTCGGCATGGCCGACTTCCCGCTCCTCCCCTACCCTGGTGGTCGGTTGGCGGCGCGGCCTCAGGAGGACACCCCGATGGACACCACCGGCATCACCACCTGACGCAAGAGTTCGTACAGCGGCACCGGTGGCGGCGCGTGCGTCGAGGTCGCCGACGGCATCCCCGGCCTCGCACCCGTCCGCGACTCCAAGGACCCCTCCGGCCCCGCCCTCCTCTTCCGCGCCCCCGCCTGGCAGGCCTTCGTCACCGCCGTCCGCACCGGCGAGTTCGACGCCCGCTGACCATCACGGCCGCCGCGCCTACGACTTCACCGCCGGCAGCACGTTGGCCGCGAAGTCCTGCGCCTCCTGGCCCAGCCGGTAGGAGTTGCCCGGCGGCGTGAAGTCGCACGCGATGTAGGTGTCGAACCAGAAGTCGCCGTCCGCCCGGGTACTCGCGGGGCGCAGGCCGCCCACCCGCGCGCAGCCGACCTTCGTCGTGGACTTCCACACCAGCTGGGTGAAGTTGCCGGCCTTCCTGGTGAAGCCGGGCTTGCCGAAGTCGTAGTGCTGGATCTCGCCGTACCAGACGTCCACCGACTCCTTGCAGGTGCGCGGGGTGTACGCGGCGTCGGAGTGGTCGCTGAGGTAGGCGCCCCAGTCGAGGAGTTCGCCGTACGCGGTGCCCAGGCCGTCATGGTTGAAGCCGCCGGGCTGGGACACCTTCTGCGCCCTCGCGCGGGCGTAGGTCACCAGCTCGGGGTCGACGGTGAGCGGGGGCGCCTGGTGCTTGGCGCGGGCGGCGTTGAGGGCGGTGAGGCACTCGTTCTGGAACGCGCTGTCGGCCTGTTCCGTGAACGCGCGCCGGGCCGCGCCGGCGGTCGGTCCGGCGGCCGTCGCGGGCTGCGCCGCCGTCATCGTCGCCATCGCCATCGCCGTGGCCAGGGTGGTGGCGGCCGCGGCCCGGGCGGTCCTGCGGATCGGGGGTGTCGTCACGGTGTTCTCCCTCTCGCGTTGATCTCGCTGCACCGATCAACGCGGCCGGGGGCCGCCGGGGCACGGACCCGCGGCGGCCCGTCGGCGGGCGCGGAGGCGGCGCGCCCCGCCCCGCCGGAGCACACCGCCGTCCCGGCCCTTCCACCTGAAGGGTTCCTCTCGCACGGGCAAGCCATGTGATGGATCATCACCGGATCAGGTGATCTTCTGCCCGGCTTCCTTGTGCCCTGATCACCCCGCGCGGTGTGCTGGCCGCACGGGTCGAGGGACGACCCCACCGAGGGGAGCCACACCATGAAGACTCCGGTCACCACCGACGTCAAGGTCAGGGACAAGTCCGCCTGGGTGCGCTGGCTGCCGAACGCCCTGCCGGCCGCGGGCTACATCACGCTCGACAACACCGCCGACAAGCGCTACGAGATCACCAAGATCAAGAGCCCGGACTACCAGCGCATCACGATCTACCAGACCGTCACCGACAGCGAGTCCTCGAAGATGGTGAAGCTCGACAAGGTCACCCTCTCCGCCAAGGGCGGGTTCGCCTTCGTGCCGGGCCAGTTCCACCTCATGCTGGAGAAGCCGACCCACCTGATCACCCCCGGCGACAACGCCCGCCTCATCTTCTTCCTCGACGACGGCACCGTCCTCAAGGTCAGGATCCCCGTCCGCACCTCCCCCGAGCTGTACTGACCCCGCCGCCCCCGCCCCCTGGAGATCCGGACATGACGACGTACCACCTCGACCTCGGCGACAACCGGGCCGAAGCACTCGACTCCGTCACCAAGCTCACCCTCGTCGGCAGCGACCTCGACCTCGACTCCCTCCTCACCACCGGCGTCAGGGCCCCCGTCCCGCTGTGGGGCGACGTGCTGCTCACCCGCGGCGACGACCGCCACCCGGCCACCACCGCCTGGGCCGAGGACGTCGAGAACACCGCCACCCACCAGGACGTCGTCCTGATCGCCGGCGACCCGGCCGACCCCTCCTCCCACCGCGTCCGCCTCGCCGACGCCTGGGCCAGCACCACCTACCACCTGGACGAGGACGACGACCCGGACGCCTTCGTCATCAGCTTCAAGGACATCAGCATCGAGAAGTAGCGGCACCGGAGCGGGACTTCGACCCCGCCGGCTTCCCACTCCTTCCCCGCGCGCAGGGGGCCGGTACGCTCCGGAGATGACCGACCACGGCATCGCCCAGCCCCTCTTCCGCCGCCAGGTCGTCCAGGCGGTCTCCGCGCTGGCCGATCCCGCGCTACCGCGCGAAGTGCGGCTCGATCCGGCCAGGTTCGAGGACCTCGACTACACCGTCTGCGTCCTGTTCGACGAGTTCTGCGACACCGACGAGCCCTTCCCCTGGCTCGGGCAGAGCCTGCGCACCGAGGAGGAGGTCGAGTTGATGGCCGCGCTCGGGGTCGCCTACACCGCCGTCCAGGACGCGCTCGGCCCCTGCGCCCCCGACGCCGCCCACCTCGACGCCCCCGGCTGGCCCGCCGTCGTCGCCGCGGCCGCCCGCCTCGCCCCGCTGCTCGCGGCCAACGACCTGGCGGCGTGAGCCCCACCGCACACGCGTGAGCGGGACGCCGGCCGGGCCGGCGTCCCGCTTCCCGCTTCCCGCTGTCGGGGCCGTCGGCGCCGTCAGCGCTGTCGGGTCCGTCGGGTCCGGTAGCGCCACCGGCGTCGTTCGGGCGTGAACCGGCGGGCCCGGGCGAGGAACGGCAGGGCCGCCACGGCCACGGCCGCGACCACGACCGTCGCCCACGGCCAGCCGGCCAGGCACCCCGCCCCCAGCACCCCGAGGACGACGCTCATCACCAGGACGGTCCCCAGCGACGCCGAACCGGCCTCGGGGTCGTCGCCGGCCGGGCCGACACCGCCGCCCACGAGGCGGCTCCCGGCGATGGCGAGGCGGGCGTTGCGGGCGTGGACGCGGGCGGTGGCCGGGCAGCAGCCCAGCTGTTCGGCGATCTCGCCGTAGTCCCACCCCATCACGTAGCGCAGGTAGGCCACCTGCCGCCGGCGCCGCTGCGGCATGCCCCGGATGACGGCGGTGACCTCCCGGGCGGCGGCGAAGTCCTCGGCGCCGGCGGCCGGTACGGCCGGGCTCCAGCGGACGGCCCCCAGCTCGGCGTGCCCGGCCGGGTCCCCGTGTGCCCGGCGCATCGCCCCCGGGACGCACCCGGCCACGCGGCGCCAAGCCACGGTGCGGAGCCAGGCCCGGGGGATCCTGACGGTGTCCCAGACCCGCAGGGCCTCCTCGAAGGTGTCCTGGACGATGGCCTCGGCGTCGGCGTCCCGCTCGGACAGTCCCAGCGCGGCGGCCCGCGCGCGCACCGAGCGCACGAGCCCGCCGTAGTACAGGCCGTACGCCGTCTCGAAGGGCATCGCCGGCGCGGCTCCGCACGCGCCGCAGGGCTCACCGCTCACCGTTCACCGCCCGCCGGCCCGTTCCCCGCGCGGTTCCCCGCACCGTTCCCCGTCTGCCGGGCGCAGCGGGCCCGGGTCCGGGTCTGGGCCTGGGTCTGAGCCCGGGTCAGGTCGGCGCGGGCGCGCAGCAGCAGGCTCCGGGCGAGGGCGTCGGCGACTTTCAGTACCGCGGGGGTGGTTCCGAGCAGGAGCAGGGTCACGGGATCCATCATGGCGGCGTACCTTCCGGTGCATCCCGCCCTCGGCGGCTCCCGGTCCGGGGCGCCTGGGCGGCTGACCGGAAGTGGCGTGCGGGGGCGGGGGCGTTTACCGCGCGGACCATGATCTTTTCACCGCCGTCGGCCGGGCACGGCGGGCGGCGGGCGGCCGACCGGGGAACTCTTCGGCGTCCGGGGGTGGTTCGGCCGTCGGGCCTCGATGTCTACAGCTGTATACTTCCGGGGTCGGCGGGCACTTCGCGAAGCACGCCCACCAGAGGGGAGACACCGGATGGACCTCGAACTGACCGGAAAACGCGCACTCGTCACGGGTTCGAGCGCGGGGCTCGGCCGAGCCATGGCGAAACTGCTGGCGGCGGAGGGGGCCGCGGTCGTCGTCCACGGCCGCGACGGGGAACGCGCCGAAGGCGTCGCACGGGAGATCCGCGAGGCGGGCGGAACGGCGCACGCGGTGGTCGGCGACCTCGCCGACGACAGCGGCGCCGAACACGTCGCACGCGCCGCCACGGCGCACGGGCCCGTCGACATCCTCGTCAACAACGCCGGCTTCTACCGGCACCTGTCCTGGGCCGAGGCCACCCCCGACGAGTGGCGCGACACCTACAACGTCAACGTCGTCTCGGGCGTGCGGATGATCCGGCACCTGGTCCCCGCCATGCGCGAACGCGGCTGGGGACGCGTCGTCACCATCGGCGGCGGACTCGCCTCCCAGCCCACCGACGCCCTCCCCCAGTACAACGCCACCCTCGCCGCCCGGCACAACCTCGCCGTCTCGCTCGCCCGCGAACTCAAGGGCACCGGCGTCACCTCCAACGTCGTCTCCCCCGGGGCGATACTCGTCGACGCCACCCGGGAACTCATCACCGGCATCGGACCCGGCCACGGCTGGGGCGACACCTGGGAGGAGATCCGGCCCAACGCCGTACGGGCGATCGCCCCCAACGACCAGGAGCGCTTCGGCGAACCCGAGGAGATCGCCGCCGCCGTCGCCTACCTGTGCGGCCCCCACGCCCAGTACGTCAGCGGCGCCACCATCCGCGTCGACGGCGGGCTCGTCCGCTCCGCGTTCTGAGTCTCCGCGCCCGGTGGCCGGCGACGAGTTCAGCACCCAGTGGAGACCCGCAGGAGAGACCCAGCCCACCGCCCTACGGCCTTCCCCCGCCCACGTCGCCGGCGGGCCCGCGAGCGGGCGCGCGGAAGGGGCGTCTGTGGGCCTTGGAGGATCAGGGCGCGGCGTCGGGGTGCACGCATCGCGAGGCGGGGACGGGGACACCTCCCGGCCGAAGGCTCGGGGGCGTCGCGCACCCGGTGGAGACCCGCAGGAGACGCCCTGAGCGCCCGTGGCCCGGCGGGAGTCACCCGAGGTCGGCGCCGTCCGTGCCGGTGACGAGCGGGTCGAGCATGTCGGCGAGGAGGGCGGCCAGGCGCTCGTCGTCGGCGCTCGCGAGTGCGGTGGTGGCGACGACGCTGCGCAGCAGCCAGGTCCCGGCGACCAGGGCGAGGGCGAGTTGGGCGCGCAGTTCGGCGTCCGGGCCGTCGAGCAGTGCGGTCAGGCGGGCGCCGACGTGGGTCTCCACGCCCTGGCGCAGGACGGTGGCCGCCTCCGGGTCGGGGGCCGAGCGCAGCAGCAGGAGGAAGGGGTCGAGTCGCTCGGCTCCGGCGGCGGTGCGTTCGGCGAGGCTGCGGGCCAGGGTGCGGGCCAGGGCGGCGGGTTCGTCGCCGACGACGGTGGGCGGGGCGAAGGCGCGGTCGACGGCCTGGGTGAACAGGCCCTCCTTGGAACCGAAGTAGCGGTTGATCATCATCGCCGTGACGCCCGCCCGCTCGGCGATCTGCCGCACCCCGGCCGCGGCGTAACCGTGCTCGGTGAACTCCACGACGGCGGCGGCGAGGATCGCCTCGCGGGTCGCGGCGCCGTCGCGCTTGCGGGTGGGGGGTGCGGTGCTGCTCATGCCAGGAGCATACGGGGCCGGTCGCGGTGCGCCCGGCGGGCCGTCAGGCGTCCGGAGCCGGGGCGCGGCGGTCGCCGCCGGCCTCCGGGGCGTCGACGGGGCCGCGGCCGGAGAAGCGGAAGGTGAGGACGAGTTCGCCGGCGGACGTGGTGGCCGGGCGGCCGGGCGGCCGACCGGAAGTGGTGTGCGGGGGCCGGGGGCGTCTACCGCGCGAACCGTGATCCTTTCGTCGTCGGCCGGGCCCGGCGGGGTCGTTGCGAGTGGGAAGTCGGCCGGGCCGACTTCCCACTCCTCCCCTGCTGCCTTCCGTGCGGCCTTGTGCGGCAGGGCACGGCGGGCGGCGGTCCCCGGCGGCCGGGGGCGGTGGCGAGCAGGGCCTCGCCGGGGTGCTGCGCGAGGTCGGTCGGCGGCGTCGGGCAGGGCGGCGACCTTCGGCCCGGGGACAGGGCGCGCAGGCGCGGGTGGGCGCGGGCCGCCTCGACGGGTTCCCGCAGCGCGGCGGTGCGCTCGTTCGCGGCGTGCTCGCGCGGTTGGCGCCGGCGCACGGGGATGGCGTCGCCGCGTTCGTGGGCTTCGGCCGGTTCCCAGGTGCGCGGGAAGGGGTGGCGGGCGAGGAGTTCGGCGATGCGGGCGCCGGGCGGCTGCCGGGTGTCCATGGCGCGGGCCGCCTCGGCGAGGTCGTCGGTGCTGCCGGTGGCCGTGTGGATGCCGTCGGCCCAGTAGCTGACGGTGAAGCCTCGCCCCCCGGCGCCGTGCGGACCTGCGCCGGCCGGTCCCCCGGCCGCCTGTGCCTGCGGGGCTTCGGGGCGGTGGGCCGCGTACGGGCGCGGGGCGTCGTCCGGCTGGGCGCCGGGGGGTGCGTTCGGACATGCGGTCGAGCCTGGCAGGTCGGCCGGGTTGGCTCATCTCCCCTTGTTGACGGTCGAGTTGTGCGCCGTCGGTGATTCGCCCTAGCGTGCCGTCGACTCCGCGCGCGCCGGTGGCCCTGGCCGGGCCGGGCCGCCCGGACGGGTCACTGGGAGCAGGGGAAGGTGTCAGCCGGGTGTCGAACGTCGGATGGGCCGCGACGGCCGTTGCCGTCATGGAGGAGAAGGCGGGCCTGCTCAGGCGCGCCCTTGCCCAGGTGTCCGTGGTGAGCCGCGAGGTCACGAGGCTGTTGAAGGACGCGGACGAAGTCCGTCGGGCGTACCGGCGCCTGGTCGGTGACAAGCCGTCGCGGTGACGCGGTGACGCGGTGACGCGCGGGGCGGCCGGGTCAGGCCCCGGTGGTGGCCGGCGGCAGGCCGAACAGCGGCAGGCAGGGTGTCAGCCCGTCGACGGTGACGGGCGCGGTGCGGTGGTCCTGCCAGCGGTGCCGGGTCAGGCGCAGGCGGCGTTCGGTGACGGGGCGGCCGCGCACGGCGTGGCGGGTGGTGCCGTCGGGTTCGTAGCCGTGCTTGCGGGAGACGGCGTAGGAGGACGGGTTGTCCTCGAACGCGCCCGATCTGGCCTCGGCGGCGTCCAGGCCGGCGAAGGCGAGGTGCAGGACGGCGGCGCGCATCTCGGTGCCGATGCCCTGGTTCTGGTGGGCGGTTCCGAGCCAGGAGCCGGTGGTGACCTGCCGCAGGACGGCGAAGTGGCGGGCGGAGAGGGTCTGCAGGCCGACGACGCGGCCCTCGTGGAGGACGGCGAGGTTCAGGGCCCAGTCGTCGGGGGTCCAGGTGCCCAGGCGCAGCCAGTGGTGCTGGACGACGGAGCGGGCACGGTCGGCGGGCGGCAGGTCGGTCCACGGCACGATGAACGGCATGCGGTCCGGTTCGTGGACGCCTCGGGCGGCGAGGTCGGCCAGGGCGGCGAGGTCGCCGTCGGCGGGCAGGCGCAGTTCGAGGCGGGGTGTGTGCAGGCGCAGGCCCAGCAGCGGCCAGTGGTCGGTCAGCATGCGTCATTGTCGGTGGTGGTGGCGGCTCCGGTCATCCGGTTTCCGCGCCGGGGACCGCGCCCGCCCATCGGCCCGCCCGCCTGGCGTCACGCGCGTGGGAAGTCGGCCGGGCCGACTTCCCACGCCGCGCGCCCTGCCCCAGCGTGACGCGCCGCGCCCGTCCTACTCGACGACCTCGGCCTTCGTGATGACCACGTCGTCCTTGGGGACGTCCTGGTGGCCGGACTTAGAGCCGGTGGGTACGGCCTTGATGGCGTCGACGACGTCCCGGCCCTCGACGACCTCACCGAAGACGGCGTAGCCCCAGCCCTGGGCGTTCTTGCCGCTGTGGTTGAGGAAGGCGTTGTCGGCGACGTTGATGAAGAACTGGGCGGTGGCCGAGTGCGGGTCGCCGGTGCGGGCCATCGCCACCGAGTACTTGGTGTTCTTCAGGCCGTTGTCGGCCTCGTTCTGAATGGAGGCGCGGGTCTTCTTCTGCTTCATGCCGGGCTCCAGTCCGCCGCCCTGGACCATGAAGTTGTCGATGACCCGGTGGAAGACCGTCCCGTCGTAGAAGCCGTCGCGGACGTACTGGAGGAAGTTCTCCACCGTCGCCGGGGCCTTGTCCGCGGCGAGGCGCAGGACGATGTCGCCGTGGTTGGTGCTCAGCTTGACCTTCGACATGATGACCTCACTGTCTGCATGGTGATGACTACGGAATGCTCATGAGGCATTGTGACAGGAGGGGTTGCCGGGCACGGTCGAGGCGCTCAGTTGGCGAGGCTGAAGTCGCCGCCGACGGGGGCGGCGAGCTTGTCGATGCCGGTGAGCGCGGTGAGGGTGGGCACCGGGGTGCTGCTGTCGGTGGTGGTGCCGTCACCGAGCTGGCCGGAGCCGTTGCTGCCCCAGGAGTGCACGGTGCTGGTGCCGGACAGGGCCACGGTGTGTTCGCGGCCGGCGGCCACCAGGCGCACACCGGTCAGGCCGGGGACGGTGACGGGCAGGACGCGGAAGACGGTGGTGCCGTCGCCGAGCTGGCCGGCGGTGTTCTGCCCCCAGGCCTTGAGGCGGTGGTCGCCGTCGACCACCGCCATGCTGTGGTTGCAGCCGGCCGCGATCTGGGTGACACCGCCGGTCCAGGTCGCCTGGGTGGTGACCGGGGTGTAGCGGTTGATGGTGGTGTTGTCGCCGAGCTGGCCGGTGGCGTTGTAGCCCCAGGCCTTCACGGCGGCGCCGGCGCCCGGCGCGCCGACCAGGACGAGGTTGTGGCCGGCGCCGGCGGCGATCCGGCTCACGCCGCTCAGGCCGATGACCGGCGCGGGGATGCCGCGGCTGGTCGAAGTGCCGTCGCCCAGCTGGCCGTTGCCGTTGTAGCCCCAGGCCCACACGGTGCCGTCCTCGCGCAGCGCCAGGCTGTGGTGCAGACCGGCGGCGACGGCGACGACCCCGGCCAGGCCCTCGACCCGCGCCGGGACGGCGCTGTCGGCGGCGGTGCCGTTGCCGAGCTGGCCGTGGTCGTTGCGGCCCCAGGCCCACACGGTGCCGTCGGCGAGCAGGGCGAGGCTGTGCGCGCCGCCGGCGGCGACGTCGGTGGCGGCGGCGGTGAGGCCGGTGACCTGCCCGGGCGCGTTGTGGCTGAACACCGTGCCGTCGCCCAGCTGACCGGAGCCGTTGACGCCCCAGGACCGCACCGTACGGTCGGTCAGCAGGGCCAGTCCGTGGCCGGTGGCGGCGCCGAACCCGCCGGCGGCGATCTTCACCACCTCGGCGCTGGTGAGCCCGAGCACGGCGGTGGCCGTGGTGCGGAGGTCGGCCCAGGTGCCGTCCCCGAGCTGGCCGGAGCGGTTGTTGCCCCAGGACTTCAGGCGCTTCTCTGCCATGCGACGATGCCTCTTTACTGATACGACAATAAGTCAAATCGTCGATACGTCAGGCGGGTTGACGATTCCACGATCATGGACCGACGCTACCCACGCACCCGCCACGGCACGGGGAACGGCAACGTCGGCCACTCGATCGGGTGATGACGGCCCCGGCGGCGCCCGGGCGGGCCCCGTACGAGTCCTGCGGGCTCACCGGGCGGGCCCACCGCCCGGGATCCCTGCCCGGGCTCGCCGCGCGGGATCCCTGCCCGGGTTCACCGGGCGGGCTCACCGCGCGGCGCGGAAGGCCCGGCGGTAGGCGCCGGGGGTGGTGCCGGTGCGGGCACGGAAGCGGCGGCGCAGGTTGACGGCGGAGACCAGGCCCACCCGCACGGCGATCGCCTCGACGGGCAGGTCGGTGTCCTCCAGCAGGGTGCGGGCGGCCGCCAGCCGGCGGGACAGCAGCCAGGCGCCCGGGCTGGTGCCGAGCCGCTCGGCGAAGCGCCGGGCCAGGGTGCGCGGCACGTACCGTCGACGGCCGGCGGCTGCACGCTGTTCGTGTTCTACCCGCGGGGATAGGGCCGTGGTGGCGCACACCCCGCGGCTCGGAGTGCCGGACGACCCGGGGCGCGGGATTCGACGGCGCGGGATTCGCGGGGCGCCGGGGGCCCTACCCCGCGCCGAAGTGGCGCTTGGTGTCGGCGATGAGCGTCCGCAGGAACCCCGTGCCGGGCAGGTCGGTCAGCGCGGCGGGGCGGCGCAGCAGCGCGCTCGGCTCGTAGGCGAAGGTCCAGGTGAAGCGGGTGCCGCCGGCGGGGTGGGGTTCGACGAGGTAGTCCTCGCCGAAGCGCCGGTACAGCGGCAGGCTGGCCCGGGTGACGCAGAAGGCGTGGCGCCGGCCCTCCTCCCGCTCCTCCCAGTGCACGAACTCCTCGCGCAGCCGCAGGATCCGCAGTGCCGTGACCTCCCGGGTGGTGCCGACGCCGTGCGGGGCGGGCGAGGTGTAGCGGCCGCCGGCCAGGCCTCGGCACCAGGGCAGCGGGGTGGGCCCGGCCAGGCCCTCCCACACGCTCGCGGGCGCGACGGGCAGGTCCATCGTGAAGCGGTGGCGGTGCGGGGCGGTGTCGAAGAAGGACGCGTCGAAGCGCTCCAGCGCGAACCGGGGCATCGGGGGCCTCCTCGTGCGGCGGGTGCGGGGGGTGCGGTGCGGGTGCGGGAAACGGCCCCCGAGCGTAGCGGGCGCGGGCCGTCAGGCCGGGTGGTGGGGGGTCAGGCGGTGGGCCAGGCCCGGGTAGTCGGCGACCAGGCCGTCCGCGTCCAGCCGCAGGTCCGCCCGGTAGTCGCCGGCGGCGTAGCGGACGGTGGCGCCGCCGTCCTCGTGGCGGTGCAGGTGGGTGTAGGTCTGGCTGGAGGGCACGACGACCAGATCGGGCACGCGGATCCAGGCCATCAGGAAGTGGTGCTCGCCCGGGCCGCGGTGCAGGGCGTGGCGCAGGACGGGCGGGGTGTTGGTGAGCGGGGACAGGCCGAGGTCGCAGTCGAGGGCGCCGTCGAGGTCGGGGCGCGGGGTGCCGTCGACGCTCCAGCGGCCGGTGGCCTCGTCGCGGCGCAGGTCGAGGGTGCGGGTTGTGTCGGGGGTGTGGGCGGTGACGTGCATGCGGCGGGTGGTGAAGCCGTCGCCGGTGTCGAGCCGGTAGTCGAGCCAGTACGGGGCGGGTTCGGCGGCGGCCACGCGGCCGCGGGCGGTGAGGGCGGTGGGGCCGAGGTCGATCCAGGAGGTCTCCAGGCCGGCCGTCTCGGTGACCCGCCAGGTGGGGACGACGGTGCGGGCGGCGTCAGCGTCGGCGGCGGTGCACGCGGCGTCGGCGGTCCGGTCGGTGCGGTTGTTCATTCGTGCACGGTACGCCCGAGGTCCGACAACGGCCCCGACGGGCCGTCAACGCGGGGCGTTCCTTCGTACGGGTGAGGGCGGGGGCGGGGCGTGCCACGTGGTGGGGCGCGGAGGGGGTCGGAGCAGGCGCGCGGCGCGTCCCGGGCTCTCCATAATCGCGTGGGTGATCACATCCTGTGACGAAGCGGTGGCCCGGTTGCGGGCCGTACCCGGGCTGTCGTTCTGCGCCCGCCCCCTGTTCCTGCTGCCCCTGCTGCGCACCGGCTGTCTGTCCGCGGTGCTGAGCGTGGAGGGCGCGGACGCGGGCTGGGCGGGCGAGTTCGGGGCCGGCTTCCACGCGCTGGAGCCGGTGAGCGGGGTGCGCGACCACACCTCGCTGGGCGACGGCGTGCACGAGGTGCTGCGCCGGATCGCCGCCGCCGAAGCCGCCGGGGCCGCCGACGGCGCGGCGGGCGGCTGGCGGGGCCGGGAGCTGGCGCTGCTGCCCTACACGGCGATGAAACCCGAGTGGCGCACCGCACTCGCCGCGCTCGGCGCCCGCCTGGAGGAGCCGCCGACCCGCCTGGCCCTGCCGGTGCTGGGCGACAAGCGGGCCCAGCGCGCGTGGCTGCGGTCGGTGGGCGCCGCGACCCCGCCCGACGCGGTGGTCCCGGCGCTGGACCACCGGGAGCTGCGCCGGCGCTTCGGCGACCGCTACGTGGTGCAGGAGCCGCGCGGCTCCAGCGGCCGGGGCACCCACCTGGTCACCGAGGAGGGCGACCTGCGGGAGATCCGCCGGGCGGGCCGCGGGCCCTGGCTGGTGAGCGGCTACGTCGAGGGCGCGGCCCTGAACCTGCACGTCCTGGTGTCGGCGGACAGCGCCGTACGGGTGCTGCGCCCGTCCGTCCAGCTGACCCGCGTCGAGGGCATCGGCGCGCCCTTCGGCACCTACTCCGGCTGCGACTTCGCGGCCCCGGCCCTGCTGGCGCCGCTCGCCCTGGCCCGGGCCGGGTCCGCGGCGCGGCGCATCGGCGAGGCGCTGGCGGCGCTGGGCTACCGGGGCCTGTTCGGCGCCGACTTCGTCCTGGACGGCGAGCACCCGCTGCTGCTGGAGCTCAACTGCCGCATGCAGGGCTCGACCTGGCTGCTGGGCGAACTCGAACTGGCCGAGCACGCGCTGCCGTCCGCGCTGCGCCACGTCCTGGAGCTGTACGGCCACGCCACCGGCGGCGAGGCGCGCACCGACCCGGCCGGGGCCGTGCAGCTGGTGGTGCGGCACACCGGCGGCCCGGTGCGGGTGACGGCCGCGCCCGGCGGCGGGCTGCACCGGCTCAAGGACGGGCTGCTGCGGTACTGCGGCGCCGGGTTCGGCCTGCTGGAATGCGGCCCGGACGACTGCGTGCTCCTGCAACTCCCCTCCCCCGGAACGGTGTTGCTCCCGGGCGTGCCGCTGGCCCGGATCGTCGCCCGGCACTGCCTGACCACCCCGGACGGCACCGCGCTCACCGCCTCCGGGCGCCGGCTGGTGGACGCCCTGCGCGCGGGCTTCACCCTCGAACCCCTCGACCCCCTCGAAGACCCCCTCGAAGGACCCGCCGACGGCCCTCTCGCCCCCCACGGCGCGCCGTGCTGAGCCCGCCCGTGACGCTGTACGTCCGCCCCGCGGTGCCCGCCGACCTGCCCCGGCTGGCCGCCCTGCGCGCGGAGGCCGCCGCCTGGATCGCCCTGGAGCACGGCTCCGCCCAGTGGTCGTCCCCGTACGACTCCGAGCGCGGCCTGGCACTGATCGCCCGCGGCGCGACCGCCGTCGCCGCGCTGGCGCCCAGCGGCGAGGCCGTCGCCACCGTGACCCTGCGCCCCGCCGGCAGCCCCCGCCTGTGGACCGAGGAGGAACTCGCCCGGCCCGCCCGCTACTTGAGCTCCTTCACGGTGGACCGCCGGTACGCCGGGCACGGCATCGGCGCCCGCCTGGGCGACTGGGCCGCCTGGCGGGCCGCCCGCTCGGGCGCCGCCCTGCTGCGGGTGAACGTGTGGAGCGACAACACCGCCCTGCACGCCTACTACCGCGCGCAGGGCTGGCGTTGGGTGCGCACGGTGCCCGGCAGCCGCAGCGGCGCCCTGTTCGAACGCGCCGCACGGGCGGCGGCGCCACCCCACGTCCACGAGGCGGGCCGCCTGCGCGCGTAGGACGAGGCGACGGCGCGCGCCGTGCCGTGGCGGGCTCCCGGGACGGGGCCCGCCGCGGACGGGCCGGACCCGGTCGGGCCCGACGGCGGAGCCCGGGTCCCGGACCTCGGGCCCGGCGGCCTGCCGGTGGACGGCCATCGCACCCCCGACGCCGCCACGCTCCCCACCAGCTCCGGCGAACCGCCGTACGGCGTCGCCCGGGACCCCGGCCGCCGCACAGGCGCGCGGTCGTCCGCAGCGGTCCGCTCCGGCCGCGCGGAAGGTGTTGTCCCTCAGCTGACCCAGACGCCGTCCGGCGACAGCCGGCGGGCGAGCCGCCGGCCCTTGGGGCTGACCGGTGTCGACCACGACACGTCCTCGACACCGGCGTTCTTCGCCGGGCCGGCGGTCGGCCGGCACCGGAGGTCGTCGGGAAGGGACGCCCATCATGCCGCTTCCGCAAGGCAGTTGTGGCGCCCCTTGACAAGCGGGACCGGCGGCCACCCGACCGTGACGGGCGGCTCGGGCCGGGATGCCGACACCTCCCGGGACCGGCTCCGGCGGCTCGCTCCCCGCCGAGGTGGCGGAGCGGCCGGCCGGCTTCCTCTTGTGCCGTGTGTAACAGGATCCTTGGGCCGGTTAACGCTGCGGCTCCCTGATGACTCCTGATGGTGGAAGTGTCGAACGGTATCGAGGAGTACATGTGGACCCTGTCACAGGTTCGGTCGCAACGGCGTTGCTGGGACTGCTGGGGGCCCTGGCCACCCTCCTGGGACAGGTGCGGCGGTCACGGCAGCGGGATCTGCCTCCCCCGCCCCCGCCACCCGCGGTCGTGGTCGTCCTGGCGTTCCGCCGCGATGCCGACGGGATCGGCTCGGTACGAGCGGTGCAGCAGGATGAACGGGGTCGCGGCGCACATGAGTGAGATCGGTCCGGACGGGGAGGCTGCCTCGGCGGCCTCCCTCGGGCACCTTTCGGCTTCCGGGAGCGGGAGTGAGACGAGTTCCCGGAACGGGGAATTCGACTATTTCTACCGGACGTTCATGATCAGGCTGGTCGCGTTCCTGATGTGGCAGGGCGCACCGGCCGCTCTGGCTTCGGACTTGGCCCAGGACACGATGCTCAAGGCATACGAACGGTGGGACCGAATCCAGTCGCCGGAGGCGTGGAGCAGAAGAGTGGCCTCGCGCGAGCTGGTGCGGGCCTTCAGTCAGGTCGAGGAGAGCATCGGCGAACTCGCTCTCGAGCCGACGTCCTTGCTGCCGGCGCCGGATGAAGCCGCTGAATGGGAGGACACGCAGGAGATCCTTCACCTGCTGCGCGACCTCCCGGCCCGCCAGCGGCAGGTTCTCGCCTGGACGCTGGACGGCTACAAGCCGGCGGAGATCGCGGCCGAGCTGGGACTGAAGGCCGCGGCGGTCCGGGCCAGTTTATTCAAAGCACGACTGGCCGTTTCCAGCAAGATGAGGGATCGAGAGGGGGACTGATGGACGATCGTTTTGTTCCGGGAGCGCGTACCCGGAAATTCTCGGGCCGGCTGACAGACATGCAGGCGCAGTTCCTGGAAGGGCTTGGTGGTCACCTGGACGTGGAGGCCGGCCTGCGCGAGGTGATGCTGTCCGCCAACCACCGGGACCTGGTCGAGGGTCTGAACGAGGTGTTGGACATCGAGGCCGGACTGGCGTCCATCACGTCCCGGAACAGCGCCAGGACGGAGTTCGAGGAGACGGCCGCGCCCCTCTACGACGTCGGCCGGCTGCACCAGCGCTTCGAGCTGCTCGGCCCTGAGCGCCGGCTCGAACTGCGCGAGCATCCCCTGGTCACAGCGGCCATCCTGGCCGATCTCCTGATCCGGACGGTCACGCTGGCCCAGGATCTCACCGACGGCCTCGGCTTCGGCCGCTATCACGGCATGCCCCTGAAAAGGGCTGCTTTCGCGGCGCAGGGAATCGCGGAAGGAATCGCCCAGGGGCTGGACGGGCGGGCCGCTCTGGCCTGGGGACTACGGGACATGGCTCACGAGATCGTGGCTCTGCTCGAACCCCACTATCCGGCGATCGACCAGGCGAGCAGGGTCGGAAGGGTTCTCGTCCGGGAAATGGTCTCGACGATCGACCAGCGCGTGCGGAGTGCGGATCATCCGGCGATCGCGGAGTTCCTCCGGGCCTGCCAGGTGTTCACGTACGCGGTACGCGGTGGCGATCTGATCCGCGCCGTCCAGGAAGTGGAGTACCTCGCCCGGGCGCTGGCCTCCCGGGTCGGAGAACTTTTCGGGCTCGGCGAACCCGAGGCTCTCGACCTGGAATTCCTCTCCGAGATCCTGGACGACTTCACCACCGCGGACCTGAGCACCGCCGACCTCACGCACGTCGACCTCGCGGGAGTGCGCTGGTCCGAGCTGCGCACGCGGTGGCCGACCGAAGTCAGCATCGACCGGCTCCGGGAGGACTCGCGAGAAACGCTGCCCGGCTCCGGGGTCTACATCATCCGACCGGGAACCGGAACGCGGGACGTGACCAGGGTCTGACCTCCCGCCACCGCTGTGCCCGCCGACCTGCCCCGGCCGGCCGCCCTGCGCGCGGAGGCCACCGCGCGGGCCACGGCCGGTCCGTGGCCCCGGCGTCGGCCCCAACTTCGGCCCCGGCTTCGGCCCCGGCGTCGGTCCCGGCCCCTCCGGTGCGTCGCCCGGGCTTCCCTGCGCGGTGGGGCCGTCGCCTAGAGTGGGGGCTTCTTGCGGACGGGACCGGGTGACGGCACGAGCGGGGAGGGGGACCGAGTGGAGCGACGCGTGCGTCGGGCCGCGGCGGCCGCGCTGTCCTGCGCGTTCCTCGCGGTCTGGGCCGTCTGCCAGGTCCTCCTCGGCACGGTGACGGGCACGGCGCCAGGCACGGCGCCAGGCGCCGCCCCGGCCGCCCTCGCCGCCCCGGCCGCCCTCGCCGCACCGGCGGCCGGACGGCCCGGCCCGGCGGGCGCGGAGGTCCGGCGGGCCGCGGAGCGTCCCCGGGTCGACGCCGTCCAGCGGCGGACGGTCGCCGCCGAGCCCGGCGTGCGGCTGCCCGCGCTGCCGCCGGCCGCGCTCCCGGCCACCGGGACGGACGTCCCCCCGCCGCAACCCGGACTGTACGCCGCGGGGCCGCGCCAGGAGCGGGCGCCGCCGGCCGGCCGCTACGATCCCCGCCACACCCGCGGTCCCCCCTCCACCCGGTCCAGCTGACGTTCCACCGCGCCCGCCGACCCGGGTGCCGCGGCCTGCCCGCGGCCCGGGCGGGAGGGCTCCGGCCACCGCGCCCGGAGCGTTCCCGGCGGCGCGCCGTCCCCTCGCGTCCGCCCGTCCCGGGTGCGGCGTCCCGCCGTGGACGCCCGGCTCCCGCGGACCGCCCGTGGAGTACCCAATGTCTTCTCGCCGTGCCGTGTTCTGGCGCGCGCTCGTCGCGCTCGCCGTCGTCGGTGTCTCGCTCTGCATCGCCCTGACCACCCCGCCGCGCCTCGGTCTCGATCTGCGCGGCGGCACCCGGATCGTCCTGGAGACCCAGGACTCGCCCACCGTGCGCGCCGACGCGGACGCCACCGACCGGGCGCTGGAGGTGCTGCGCCGCCGGGTCGACGGCCTCGGTGTCGCCGAGGCCTCGCTCGCCCGCGCCGGGGAGCGGCGCATCGTCGTCGAGCTCCCCGGTGTGCAGGACCCCCGTGAGGCCGCCGGGGTCATCGGCCGCACCGCCCAGCTCACCTTCCACCCCGTCACCGCGACGGCCGACGGCCCGGCCCGGCCCCCGGCGGCGGACGGCTCCCTGGTCCTGGCCGACCCCGCCCTGCCCGGCGGCCACCTGCGGCTGGGTCCGCCGGCGCTGAGCGGGGACGGCGTCAAGGACGCCTCGGCCGTCCTCGACACCCGGACGGGCCTGGGCTGGAGCATCGACCTGTCCTTCCGCGGCTCGGCCGGCGACGCCTGGGCCCGGCTCACCGGGGCGGCGGCGTGCGCCGCGCCGGGCGATCCGGCCCGCCGGGTCGCCATCGTGCTCGACGACCGGGTCCTGTCCGCCCCCGGTGTGCAGGACAGCGTGCCCTGCGGGCAGGGGATCACCGGCGGTTCGACGCAGATCACCGGCGGTTTCTCGGCCGACGAGGCCCGCGACCTCGCCGCCCTGGTCAAGGGCGGCGCCCTGCCCGTACCGGTGACGGTGATCGAGCAGAGCACGGTCGGCCCCACCCTGGGCGCCGAGGCGATCCGGGCCAGCGCCCTGGCCGCGGCCGTCGGCCTGCTGTGCACCGCGGCGTTCATCATCGCGGTGTACCGCCTGCTCGGGGTGCTGGCCACCGTCGCGCTCGTCCTGTACGGGCTGATCTCGTACGCCGCCGTGGTGGCGCTCGGCGCGACGCTCACCCTGCCGGGGCTGGCGGGCTTCGTGCTCGCCGTCGGCATGGCGGTGGACGCCAACGTGCTGGTCTTCGAACGGGCCAGGGAGGAGTACGCCGCCTCCCGGGTGCCCGGCCGGGGCCGGGAGCGCGACCTGCGGCGCCCGCTGCGCGTCGGGTTCGCGAAGGCGTGGAGCGCGGTGGCCGACTCCAATGTGACGACGCTGCTCGCCGCCGGGCTGCTCTTCGTGTTCGCCACCGGCCCGGTCAAGGGTTTCGGGGTGACGCTGTCGATCGGCGTGCTGGCCTCGATGTTCTCGGCCATGCTGATCACCCGGCTGCTCGCCGAGTGGGCGGTGCGCCGGCCCGCCGTCGCCCGGCGCCCCGCCCTGACCGGCATGGCCGGCGTCGGGCGGCTGCGGACCCGGCTGACCCGGCGGCCGCCCCGGCTGATGCGCCACCGGCGGCGCTGGCTGGGCGCCTGCGCCGGGCTGCTGCTGCTCGCCCTGGCCGGGATCGGCGGGCGCGGCCTGGACTTCGGCGTGGAGTTCACCGGCGGCCGGGTCGCGCAGTACACCGCCGCGCAGCGGGTCGACGCGGACGCCGCCCGTACGGCGGTGGTCGGCGCCGGGTTCCCGCAGGCCGTGGTGCAGACCACCGGCGACACCGGCGTGTCCGTGCGCACCAAGGAGACCGGTGACGACGAGCAGCAGCGCATCCGGGCGGCGCTCACCGGCGTCGCGGGCGAACTGTCCGTGGAACGCGACGAGTTGATCGGCCCGATCCTGGGCAGCGAGCTGCGCGGCTACGCGCTGGCCGCGCTCGGGCTGGCGGTCGCCGCCCAGCTGCTCTACCTCACGGTCCGCTTCCGGTGGACCTTCGCGGCGGCCGCGGTGGTCGCGATGACGCAGGACCTGCTGCTCGTCCTCGGCCTCTTCGCCTGGCTGGGCAGGCCGGTGGACAGCGTCTTCCTCGCCGCGCTGCTCACCATCGTCGGGTACTCCGTCAACGACACGGTGGTGGTCCTGGACCGGCTGCGCGAGCTGCGCCGCACCGGGACGAAGGCGAGCTGGGCGGACCTCGCGGACCGGGCCGTGGCGCAGACCCTCCCCCGGACGGTGAACACCGGCATGGGGGCGCTGTTCGTGCTGCTGGCCCTGGCGTTCCTCGGCGGCGACTCGCTCGCCGACTTCTCGGTGGCGCTGCTGGCCGGGGTCCTGCTGGGCACGGCGTCGACGGTGTTCACCGCGATGCCGGTGGTCGTGCTGCTCCAGGGGCGTTCCCCGGAGCAGCCGCGCGAGCCCGGACGGGCCCGGGAGGCCCGGGCGCCGCACGCGGCGGGCCCGGCGCGGGGGCGCGACCACAACGGGGCGGTGGTCTGAGCGGCCCCGCCCGCCGCGTGACAAACCCCGCCCGGCGCCCGGCTCCGGGCGCCGGGCGCCGGGCGCACCACGAACGC
This sequence comes from Kitasatospora sp. NPDC002543, assembly GCF_053594915.1. NCBI lineage: Bacteria > Bacillati > Actinomycetota > Actinomycetes > Kitasatosporales > Streptomycetaceae > Kitasatospora > Kitasatospora sp. NPDC002543. Next base: position 49,677 of record NZ_JBSFWR010000038.1, read on the forward strand.
GGAAGGCGGGTACGGCGGTTCGCGCGCCGGGTGCGGGCGGCACGCGCCCTCTCGACGCGCCCCGGCGCCCGGGAGCATCGTGTCCCGGGTGCGCGGCGTGCGGCCGCGCGCGCCGTCGCCGCGCCGAGTGGAGGAACCCCCGTGGAGCGTCTCGTACTGGACCCGACCGGCCGTGCCCGCGATGCCGAGAGCATCGAGCTGAGCACGCGCGGACCGGCCACGCCCGTCGACATCCTGGGTGTGCGGGCCTGGTCGGTGTCCGACCCGGAGCTGCTGGAGGAACTGACCAAGGACCCGCGTATCTCCAAGGACGGCCTGCGGCACTGGCCCGACTTCGCCGAGGTGGTGCGGACCTGGCCGCTGGCGATCTGGGTGAGCGCGCACAACATGTTCAACGCCCACGGCGCCGACCACCGGCGGCTGCGCCGCCTGGTGGGCAGCGCCTTCACCGCCCGCCAGGTCGCCACCATGACCGCAGGCGTCGAGGAGCTGACCGACACCCTGCTGGACGGCCTAGCCGCCACCGCCCCCGGCGAGGTGGTGGACCTGCGCGAGCGCCTGGCCTACCCGCTGCCGATCCAGGTCATCTCCCGGCTGCTGGGCCTGCCCGACGACCTGACGGACACCTTCCGGCGCCTGGTCGACAAGGTCTTCTCCACCGTGCTGTCCCCCGAGGAGTCGGCGGCCACCGCGGCCACGTTCCTGGGCCTGCTGGAGGAGTTGATCGCCGCCAAGCGCCGCGAGCCGGGCGAGGACATGACCTCGGCGCTGATCGCCGCCCGCGACGCCGAGAGCGACGGCGACTCCCGGGCGCTGAGCGAGGAGGAGCTGCGCGACACCGTGCTGCTGATCGTCTCGGCCGGCTACGAGACGACCGTGAACCTGATCGACAACGGCATCACGGACCTGCTCACCCACCCCGGCCAGCTCGCCCTGGTGCGCGCGGGCAAGGCCGGCTGGGACGACGTGGTGGAGGAGGCGCTGCGCCGCAACGCGCCGGTGGCGCACCTGCCGATGCGCTACGCGGTGGAGGACATCGAGCTGCCCGGCGGGGTGACGGTGCGCCGCGGGGAGGCGATCCTGGCCGCCTACGCGGCCGCCGGGCGCCACCCGGCGCGCTACGGCGACACCGGCGCCGACTTCGACGTCACCCGGCCGGTCAAGGACCACCTGGCCTTCGGGCACGGCGTGCACTTCTGCCTGGGCGCGCCGCTGGCCCGTCTGGAGGGGCGCACCGCGCTGAGCCGGCTGTTCGAGCGCTTCCCCGACCTCGCGTTCGCCCCGGGCGCGCGGCTGGAGCCGGTCGACTCGCTGATCTCCAACGGGCACCGGGCGCTGCCGGTGCTGCTCGGCCCGCAGGCGCCGCGGGCCTGCTGACCGCGCGCCGAACCGCCCCCCGGCCCCCTCCCGCCCGCCCGCCGTCGTCGCCGTCATTGTCGCCGTCGCCGTCGTCGTCGCCGTCGTCGTCGCCGTCGTCCGGGTGGCGCAGCGCGGCGGGCCGGTGGCGGGCGGGGCGTGTTAGCAATTGGCCGGGGGCGGGGGGTGCGCGTGCGGACGCGCGCGGAGCACTCGAGACCGGAGGCCGTCTTGTCGCACCACCTCAGCGGACCGAACCTGCGCTCACCGCGGGGTGACGCGCGTCTGGACCTGACCGATCTGTTCGCGTTCGCCGCGCCGGAGCCGGGCCGGACGGTGCTGATCATGAACGTGAACCCGGTCGCGCCGTCCGGCGGGCAGGCCTTCCACCCGCGGGCGGTGTACCGGATCGACATCGACACCGACGGCGACAACCGCTCGGACATCGCGTACGCCTTCACGTTCTCCGAGCCGGTGGGCGGGGCGCAGACGATGACGGTGCGCCGTGCGACGGGTGAGGGGGCGCGCGGGCTGGAGGCGGTCGGCGAGGTGCTGGTGGCGGACGCGCCGGTGAGTTTCTCCAGGGCGCCGCAGGTGGTGGAGGCGGGGTCGTACCGGGTGAGTGCGGGGCTGCGCAGCGACCCGTTCTTCGCGGACCTGGACGGGATCGTGAAGGACTTCCAGTGGACGGGCGTGGACTGGGGCGCGGACAAGAACGTGTTCGGGATCGTGCTGGAGGCTCCGGACGCGGCGTTCGGGGAGGCCGCGGAGTTCGGGGTGTGGGCGCGGGTGAGCGTGCGCGAGGACGGCGGGCTGGTGTCGGTGGACCGGGGCGCGCATCCGTCGCTGACGGCGTACTTCAACGAGGAGGACGTGAAGGACGCGTACAACGCCGGTGATCCGGTGGACGATTGGGAGAACTACCGGGATCCGTGGACGGCGAAGCTGCAGCACTTCGGCGGGTACACGACGGACGCGGCGCGGGCGCAGCTGCGGATCGTGCTGCCGGACGTCCTGCGCTACGACCGTTCCCGTCCGGCGGGTTACCCCAACGGGCGGACGCTGACGGACGACGTCACCTCGGCGCGGCTGACGATGCTGACGGACGGGGCGGTCTCCGGTGACCGCATCGGCCCGCACACCGATCTGCTGCCGGCGTTCCCGTATCTGGGGCACCCGCACTGAGTGCGGGCGTCGTTCGGGTGCTTGTCTCCATGGCGTGTTCACGAAGATAACGAGTGGAGGTGGATTCCCGGCAGTCTGGTTTTACTTATTGACGTCATGTACGCGTCCAGGGTTGACTCCCCCCACCCCGCCGCACCGCCGCGGCGACCCCAGGGAGAGGCAACCCGTATGAACGCCGTCCTGCGTCGCGCCCTCGTCTGCACCGTGGGCCTCGCCATGACCCTGTCCGTGACCGCCGCCTGCGGAAAGGCCGGCGGCGCCAAGTCCGGCTCCTCCTCGGCCGCCGGCGACCCGAACGCCATCGGCCTGCTGCTGCCGGAGAACGCCTCCTCGGTGCGCTACGAGTCCTTCGACCGGCCGTTCATCGAGGCCAAGGTCAAGGCGCTGTGCGCGCAGTGCAAGGTGCTGTACAACAACGCCGAGGGCAGCGCCGCCAAGCAGAAGCAGCAGTTCGACACCCTGCTCACCCAGGGCGTCAAGGTGATCGTCCTGGACCCGTACGACGCCGCCTCCACCCAGAGCTGGGTGCAGGAGGCCGCCGCCAAGGGCGTCAAGGTCGTCGCCTACGACCGGCTGGCGGCCGGCCCGATCGCCGCGTACACCTCCTTCGACAACGAGAAGATCGGCGAACTGCAGGGCCAGGCCCTGCTGGCCGCGCTCGGCCCGCAGGCCGGCGAGGCGAACATCGTCATGATCAACGGCGACGAGGCCGACCCGAACGCCGCGGAGTTCAAGACCGGCGCGCACAAGGCCCTCGACGGCAAGGTGAAGAAGGTCGTCTACGAGCAGTCCGGGCAGTGGAACCCCACCGTCGCCGGACAGAAGATCTCCGCCGCCGTCACCGAGTTCGGCAAGAGCGGCTTCCAGGCCGTCTACTCCGCCAACGACGGCATGGCCGCGGCCATCATCACCCAGCTCAAGGGCGCCGGCATCAAGGTGCCCGTCGGCGGCCAGGACGCCAGCCTGGACGGCGTCCAGCGCGTCGTGGCCGGCGACCAGGCGTACACCATCTACAAGACGTACCGCCAGCAGGCCGACGCCGCCGCCGAACTGGCCGTCGCCCTGCTCCAGGGCAAGGACGTCAAGGCCGTCGCCACCTCCAGCGTCGACAGCGCCACCGCCAAGAACATCCCCACCAAGCTGCTCGACGCCAAGATCGTCACCAAGGACACCATCGCCACCACCGTCATGGCCGACGGCATCTACAAGGCCTCCGACATCTGCACCGCCGACTACGCCGCCGCGTGCGCCGCCGCCGGCCTCAAGTAGCCCGGCACGCCCCGCCCTCCCGGGCACGCCCCGCCCTCCCGGGCACGCCCCGCCCGAGCACGTAGGTATCCCCCAAGTAGCCGCTCTCCCAAGGTGGTTGTTCCCGTGACAGGCGCACCCGTCCTGCAGCTGCGCTCGGTCTCCAAGCGCTTCGGGGCCGTCCAGGCCCTCACCGACGTCGACCTCGCCGTCCACGCCGGGGAGGTCCTCGCCCTCGTCGGCGACAACGGCGCCGGCAAGTCCACCCTCGTCAAGACCATCGCCGGCGTCCACCCCGTGGACGAGGGCACCCTCGCCTGGCACGGCGAGCCCGTACGCCTGGCCCGTCCCCAGGACGCCGCCGCCCTCGGCATCGCGACCGTCTACCAGGACCTCGCGCTGTGCGACAACCTCGACGTCATCGCCAACCTCTTCCTCGGCCGCGAGAAACGCCGCCGCGGCCTGCTCGACGAGGTCGCCATGGAGCAGCAGGCCCGCCGGCTGCTGGACACCCTCGCCATCCGCATCCCCGACGTGCGCACCCCCGTGGCGGCGTTGTCCGGCGGGCAGCGGCAGGTGGTGGCCATCGCCCGCGCCCTGGTCGGCGAACCGGCCCTGGTGGTGCTCGACGAGCCCACCGCGGCGCTCGGCGTCGAGCAGACCGCCCAGGTCCTCGACCTGGTGGAGCGGCTGCGCGAACGCGGCCTGGCGGTCGTGCTGGTCAGCCACAACATGGCGGACGTACGGGCGGTGGCCGACACCGTCGCGGTGCTGCGCCTGGGCCGCAACAACGGCGTCTTCCCGGTGGCGGGCACCACCCAGGAGCAGATCGTCGCCGCGATCACCGGCGCCACCGACAACGCCCACGCCCGCCGGGCCCGCCGCACCGAAACCGCCGGGCCCGGCGAAGGCGCCCGGTCCATCGAGCCCGGCCGGTCCACCGAGCCCGCCGAGGAGGCCGAGTCCCTGTGAGCACCCCCCAAGCACCCGCCGGCGCGCCCGCGGCCGACCCCCGGCTGCACGCGCCCGCGCAGGGCTGGGCCGGCCGGGCGCGGGCCGCCCGGCGCCGCCTGGCCTCCGGCGAGCTCGGCTCGCTGCCCGTCGTCGTCGGCCTGGTCGTCATCGCGATCGTCTTCCAGTCCGTCACCCACCACTTCCTGCAGGCCGACAACCTCACCAACATCACCCGCTTCATCGCCGGGCCAGGCCTGATCGCGGTCGGCGTCGTGTTCGTGCTGATCCTCGGCGAGATCGACCTCTCGCTCGGCTCGGTGGCCGGCGCGAGCGCCGCCGTCGCGGCGGTGCTGACGGTGCGCCAGGGCTGGAGCGAGTGGGTGGCGATCCTCGCCGCCCTGGGCGCGGCCTGCGTCATGGGGCTGCTGCACGGCCTGTTCTTCGCCCGCGTCGGGGTGCCCGCCTTCGTGGTCACCCTCGCCGGGATGCTCGCCTGGAGCGGCCTGCAGGAGTACGTGCTGGGCGGCGGCGGCACCGTCAACAACCGCCACGACGGCATCGTCGCGAGCCTGGACTCCACCTTCCTCGGCGACGGCGACATCGCCTACGCCTGGGGCCTGGCCGTCCTCGCCCCCGCCCTCTACCTGGGCGCCCACCTGCTCACCGCCCGCCGCCGCCGCGCCGCGGGCCTGAGCGCGCCCGCCACCGCCGACAGCGCCATCCGCGCCGGGGCGCTGGCCGTCCTCACCCTGGCCACCGCCTACGCCCTCAACCAGGACCGCGGCCTGCCGCTGTCCCTGGTCGTGCTGCTCGGCGCCGTCCTCGCCACCGACTTCGTGCTGCGCCGCACCCGCTACGGCCGGCAGGTCTTCGCGGTGGGCGGCGGCGTGGAGGCGGCCCGGCGCGCGGGCGTCAACGTCGCCCGGGTCCGGATCTCGGTGTTCGTGCTCTCCGCGTTCCTCGCCGGCCTGGGCGGCCTGTTCTACGCCTCCCAGCAGGGCTCCGCCGACAAGCAACTGGGCGGCGGCAACGTGCTGATGAGCGCGATCGCGGCGGCCGTCATCGGCGGCACCAGCCTCTTCGGCGGCCGCGGCAAGACCTGGTCGGCGCTGCTGGGCATCCTCGTCATCCAGTCCATCACCACCGGCCTGGACATGGTCCACGCCGCCCAGGCCATCCAGTACATGATCACCGGCGCCGTCCTGCTCGCCGCCGTCGTCCTCGACTCCCTCACCCGCCGCACCCGCACCACCGGCCGCACCTAGCCACCTCGGCCCCCGCCCGCGGGTGAAGCGGGCCAGGCGCACCGGAAGCCGGCGAGCCCGACTTCCGGCGCGCCCCACTCCCCCGCCCGGCACCGGCCCCGCCCCCGGCACGGGGGAAGTGGGGGGCCCTGACCTCGACCGGCCCGGCCCGGCCGCGGTGACCACCGTGCGGGGCCGGTGGTGGCCGCTGCGGACCGCCGGACGGCGGCCGGCCTCATCGATCTCGGCCGCCGACTCGACTATTGCTGTGGCCGCACGGGTTCGCCGGGTCACGCAGCCGCCGGCCGCGTCTTGTCCTCATCGCCGGGGCGCAACCAGCAACCATCCGGTCACAGCACCGACGGCTCACGGCCCAGCGGAGTCGGGGTCGGACCGCAGGGACAGGACCGCGACGTCGCGGCCGAAGCCCACCACGAGCGAGCCTTCCGGGGTCACGGTCAGCGCATGGACCGGCGCGGGAAACACCAGCTCCCGGCCGATCTGCCGCCCGGCGGCCGGCTCCCACAGGCACACCGTTCCATCCGAACCACCGGTGACGACCCGGAGTTCTCCACCGATCACCGCGGTCACCACCGCGGACACGGTGCCTTCGTGGCCGACCAGCCTGCCGACTTCCCGTCCCACGGCCAGATCCCACACGCGCACGGTGGCGTCGTGACCCGCCGTGATCGCGTGGGCCCTGCCGCCGACGACCGCTGTCGCGACCGCCCACGCCTCGCCGTCGTGGCCCGGCAGGGGCTCCCCGACCGGTTGTCCGGTGGTCAGGTCCCACTGCCAGACCTTGCCACCGCTCGTACAGCCCACCGCACGGGGCCGGCCATCGATCACCAGCGTGTCGACGGCCATCAGGAAGTCGTCGTGTCCGGTGAGTTCGCCGACCTGTTCCCCGCTGGCCAGATCCCAGACCCGCACGGACACGTCGTCGTCACTGGCGAGCGCACACGGTCGCCCCCTGACGACAGCCGTGCCCAGACACCACACCTCACCGTTGATCCCCGGCAGCTCGCCCGTCCGCTGCCGGGTGGCCAGGTCCCACGCCAGTACCGCCCAGTCGCCGGCCGTGACGACGCACGGCCGACCGTCCACGACCTCCGTCGCCACCGCCCACACTCTGCCGTCGAGGTCGCTCAAGGGCCCGCCGACCGGTTGGCCGGTCTCGAGGTCCCGCACCCGAACCGTCCGGTCCTTGCTGCCGGTGACCACGACGTGGCGGCCGTCCGAGACGGATGTCACCACCGCGCCGACACCGCCGGTGTGGCCGGACGGGTTCATCCGGAAGTACGGGTCACTCTGCGCGCCGGTGGACCACAGCACCTGCCACGGCTCGGCGCCGACATCCTCCACCGGCACGGCGGCGATCCGCGCCGACAACTCCCGGTCCCCGTACCGAGCCGCGTCCAGGGCCAGCAGCTGCCGCCGCACCCACGGCGGCGCGTCCCGGTGCACGTCCACCGATGCCCGGTAGACCGCAGCCATCAGTCGCGCATCGGAGGCCGCATCGGAAGCCGCATCGGAGGCCGTCAACCCCAGAACCCGCTCCGGATCAGCGTTCACCAGCCATCGCAGGTCCGTCCACCACCCTTCCGCCCCCGACGAATCCGATGCCGAAGCGGTCATATGAACGTCGCCACTCATGGCCGAAACTCTAGGGCCCGTATTTGGTCGTGATCAATCTGCGGGATTCACCCTCGCGACGGGTTGTGATCCGGTAGGCCGCGTTGCGTGACGTGAGCTCAACTTGCCGACATGGAGCGGGAGTTCACCGAGCCGTATCTGCCGATCGGCAGGTACGGCCCGCGCCCGGAGCGGCTTCGGCAGCAGTTGGAGGGGCTGGCCTGGCGCTTCAGGACGGGCGGGCAGTGGCGGGAGACGCCGAAGGAAGGCTCCGCCGGTTCGGGGGGTGGGCTCCACAAACGGAACCCCGGAGGTGAACTTTCCTTCCTTTCGGGGGTTTTCGCCCGTTCTGCTGGCCGATTTGGCGTCAGGTGCAAGATAATTCGCACGAGTTGGTTTGAAACACCGAAGGGGTGAGGCGCATGGGCGACCGGCCGCCGGGACTGCATCTGCCGCCCCAGGCACAGGGGCCGCCTCAGGAGACCCCGCCATCGCGGTACGCCCGCTCCGAGGCCACGCGACTGATGTCCGTCGGAGTCCACCTCGACCCCGAGTTCCGCCGCCGGGTGATCGGCGAACTGGTGAAGCACGAGGAGCGCAGCGTCCCGCCCTCCCTCGGCTTCGACCTGGTGACCGTGCTGGCCCACGCCTTGCGGGCCCGCAGGGCGGAGCTACTGCTCGGGGCGGTGCTCGCCGCACTCTGGATCGGCTTCGCCTGCGTCGCGCTCCTTCCGGCCTTCGGCCCCTCCGACGGGGGCACCTTCGAGTGGCTCGTGTCCAAGCCGAAGGACCCAGACAAGGCCACCTTTGAACTTGTGTGGCCCTACGTCACCAACTTCGCCGGCTTCTACGCCGTGGTCACGCTGGTGACCTGGTTCGCGAAGCCCGCGAGCCTCCGGCGGCACGTACTCCACGCCGCCCCGTCGACGGACTACGACCGTCCCCCCGCGCGGCCCCTCCGCGTGTTCGCCGCCGGTCTCCAGGTGGTGCTCCAGCTCGTCTACTGGATCCTGGCGCTCTGGTACGCCGAACACGAACCGGCAGGGGTGCTGTTCCCGCTGGCGCTCGCCGCGGCCGTCGGCGGCCACCGACTGCTCACCGCCCGGCTCATGCGGAAGGAACTGAGCCGTGACGCCTTCCATGCCCGGCCGACGAGCACTCTGCCCGACACCCCGCGCCATCAGCGGCTGCGGCGCTCCCTCGACACCGAGCAGCACTCCCGGCTGATCATCTACGACCCCGCCACCCCCTTCCTCGGCGCCGGATTCCCCCACGAGGCATGGTCCTTCGTTCTGGAGCTGAAGCACCGCACCACCGGCCCGGTGGTCCCGTCCGCCCGTGACCTCACCGCGCGCGACGTCCTCGAACTGATCGTCCCCCGGCTGGCCGGCCTGCGGCAGGCCGCCGCCCTCACCAGCCTGGACCGGCTGCGGGAGATGGAGATCGACGACGTGGTCTTCCTGCCCCACGGGCCGATCCGGTCCGAGGTGCCGCGCAGCCCCGAAGACATCGCCCAGCACCTCGCCGAAGCCGTGGACGAGGGCGGCGAACCCAGGCGACGCTTCCTACGGGTCCGGATCGGGTCCTGGGGCGAACAGGTCGTGCTGACCGTCCACCTGCGGGTGCACACCCAGGGGCAGCTGCTGGTGGTGGAGGTCGTCCCGCACGTGCTCGGGCCGGTGTGGCGGGAGTACGAGCTGCTGGCCGACGCCGTGGTCCAGCGGGGCACCCACTGGCGGCGCCACCGCCCGGCGACCTCCGCGTTCACCGCCTCCCCGGCGGCGATGCGGCATCTGCTGCGCCCCGGTGACTGGGCCCTGAGGCCGTCGAAGGAGGCACCGGGCGTGGTGTCGGCCCGTCCGCTGGTGTCACTGCGCGAGCTGGCCACGGACACCAGCATCTCGCTCTTCCAGGAGCTGGACGTCAGCCGCTACCTGAAGACGGTCAAGGAACGGATCATCGACGGCGTGCGCGAGGCCCTGCACAGTCAGGGCTACGAGACCGGGCGCTTCGAGCAGAACGTGGTGCAGGTGATGAGCGGCGGCATCCACATCGGATCGATGAGCGGCGGCGCCGTCGCAACCAGCGGCGGTACGGCCGGCTTCGGCGGCCCCGCCACCGTGCACCTCACACCGGAAGGCGTGCCGGGACCGGCCTCCTGACCCGCGGAGGCGAAAGCAGAACGATCGAGGAGAAGCCATGAGCGAAGAACAGAACGTACCGCAGGACGAGGAGGACCGGTCCCACCCCGGCGGCGGGGTGGCCATCGGCACCATGACGGGCGGTGCCGTCGCCTCCGGCTCCGGGGCGAGCGCCGAGGACCGTTCGCAGCGCACCGGCACGCCCGAGCCCGTGCCCGACGTCACCGGGCTGACGCTGCCCGTTCCGGCGGCGGGCGGCGTCTCGATCGGGACGCTGACGGGCGGGGCGGTCGCCGCCGGGCTCGACGCGCGGGCCGTCGACGCCTCGGTGCGCACGGGCGCGGACGTGCGGCAGCTGCTGGAGGCGCTCGGCGAACTCCACGGCCAGCTCCCGCTGTTCGCCCGGGTGGAGGGCAACGGGGTGGCCGAGGTGGAGCAGGAGGTGGCGACCGTCCGGGGCGAGCTCCAGCGGACGGGTGAGGCGCCGCGCACCCGGCTGGAACGGCTGCGGGACCTCCTGCGGGGGTCGGGCACGGCGGTCTCGGGACTCGCCTCGGCGCTGGCCGTGGTGCAGGCGATCGAACAGCTCCTGGCCTGAGGGGCTCGGGGGACGCCTCGCGGTGTGACGGCGGTTCGGCGGTTCAGTGACTCGGCGAGGAAGGAACGAGGTTGGCCAGGTACTGGGACAGAAACCTCCAGCGATGGGTGGACAGGCGAGAGCCGGAGGAGGCCCCAGCCCCGGCCCCGGTGCAACGCACGCAGCGGCTGGTGCTCGCCGTCATCATCTGGGTGGGGCTCGGCGCGATCGTCGGAGGCGTCAGCTACCTGCTGGCCTCGTCCTCCGAGGACGACCAGTCGGTTGGGGGTTCCTCGACAACGGCCCCGCCCTACCCGTCCGGCTCCCCCAGCCCGTCCCGCCGCCCAACCCCCACAAGGACCTCCACCCCCTCCTACTCGCCCGGCTCCCCCAGCCCGTCCCGCCGCCCAACCCCCGCGAGGACCCCCACCCCCTCCTCTCCGAGGTCGACCCCGCCCTCTGCCACCCCGACCAGTGACTTCCCCGACAGCGGAGGCACCTGGGTCGGGGGCACCCGAAACGGGGGCACCTGGAACGGGGGTACTTCAGGCGGGAGCACCTGGAACGGGAGCGCCTCGGGCGGGGGCACCTCCTGAACTTGCGCTTCGCCGGGCTCCATCTCCGGGCCTCGATGATCTGGATCGAAGAGCTCACTCGGAACAGCCATTGATCACAACCCCAGTACGCGCGCCCTGGTGATGCGGCCGGACAGGCCGTCCGCCAGGTTGGATCAAGCCGCGCTCTTGAGAGGCCGTCCGCCCCCGCGGATGCCTTCTCGCTTCGGATGCGGGCGCGTTCCTTACGTTCGGCGGCCAGGACGTCGCGGTGGCCGGCACACAACCCGCCGGGGCCCACGACGCGAACAGCGCCATGGGCCCCGGCGTTTGACCGACCTTCCCGTTGCTCCGTCACCACCGCATCCGCGGCCGAGCCCTGGCAGGGCCCGCTCCACTGATCACCCCGCGTGGGAAGTCGGCGGGGCCGACTTCTGGTGCGGGGTGGCGTGGGTGCGGCAGTGGGTGAGGGCGTGGCGGATGCGGGTGTCGGGGTTGGGGGCGGTGGTGAGGAGTTCGCCGGCGGTGGTGAGGGTGGTCCAGTAGGTGGCGGGGTCGCCGGTGCGGGGCAGGGGGCGGGCGAAGACGAGGGAGAGATAGGCCGCGGTGAGGTTGCCGGTGGTGAACCAGCGCTGGAGCCCGTGGCGGTGGCCGGCGCGGATGCCGCCCATGGCGTCCATGGCCGTCAGGAAGAGGTCGACGACGGCGAGTTCGGCGAGATCTGAGCCCCAGCCCGGCATCCGCAGGCCCGGACCGTTCACGGCCCGGGCCTGCGGTCGGTTCCTCCCCCGCCCCCTGGGGCAGGCTTGCGATGACGACGCGATCAGCTATCCACCAAGGGAGTCGGCATGGGCGAGAACGTTGACCTGACGGGCGTTTCCTGGAGGAAGAGCAGCTACAGCAATGGTGGGGGTGGCTGTGTCGAGGTGGATGATGCGCACCCGGGCAGGGTCCGCGACTCCAAGGATCCTCAGGGCCCGGCCCTCGTCTTCCCGACCGAAGCCTGGACGTCGTTCGTCACCGCCGTCCGCAGCGGCGAGTTCGGCGAGGCCTGAGGAAAGAATCCGGCCCGCGCCCGACCCTGAAGCATCCCAACGGGCTGACCATCAGGTGAGCGAGCCCTGCCGGGTGGACATCCCCATGACGTTGTCGTCGAAGTACGGGTGTCGATCTCCACGCCGTCGTGCCGAGCCCTGGCAGGGCCCGCTCCACTGATCACCCCGCGTGGGAAGTCGGTGGGGTCGACTTCTGGTGCGGGGTGGCGTGGGTGCGGCAGTGGGTGAGGGCGTAGGTGAGGCGGCGGTCGGGGTTGGGGGCGGTGGTGAGGAGTTCGCCGGCGGTGGTGAGGGTGGTCCAGTAGAGGGCCGGGTCGCCGGTGCGGGGCAGGGGGCGGGCGAAGGCGAGGGAGAGGTAGGCCGCGGTGAGGTTGCCGGTGGTGAACCAGCGCTGGAGGCCGTGGCGGTGGCCGGGGCGGATGCCGCCCATGGCGTCCATGGCGACCAGGAAGAGGTCGACGACGGCGAGTTCGGCCTCGGTGAGGGACTTGGGGACGTCGAAGACACCGAGGGCTTCGAGGACTTCACCGGTGTCGCACTCGGAGTCCGGGCGGGGGTCGGCCAGGAGGGCGTCGTAGCACTCGGCGAGGCGGCGGGTGGTCTCGGCGAGCGGGATGTCCAGGGCGAGGCAGACGGCCCGGGCGACGGGCAGGGGCGGGTGGCCGAGGCGGGCGATCAGGGCGTAGGTCGCGGCCGGGGTGGCGCCCCGGGAGAGGGTGTGGCGGGCCAGGGTGGTCAGCGAGGGCTGGTGCATGGGGAGTTCGGGCCTTCAGACGGTGACGAGGGAGGGGATGGGGGCGGGGGCGACGAGCACCCAGACGAACTTGCCGATGCCGCCCGGGCGGGAGGAGCAGCCCCAGCGCTCGGCGAGCTCGTCGACGAGGAACAGGCCGCGCCCGCACTCGTCGTCCGGCGAGGCGGAACGCAAGGTGGGGCGGCCGGTGCCGGCGTCGTGGACTTCGAGCCGCAGGCGGGATCCGCAGAGGGAGATGCGGATCTCGATGTGGCAGTCGTCGGGGCCGTCGGAGTGCTGCACGGCATTGGCGAACAACTCACCGAGGAGCAGTTCGGCGGTATCGCGGTAGCGCTCGCCGGAGGGCAGGGCGGCCAGGTAGGCGCGGAGCAAGTACCGGGCCAGCGGCGTGGATTCGATACGGGCATCGAGCCGCGCGACGAACGCACGGGGACGACGGGCAGTGAGCATGGGGGAAGTACCTCAAGGGATGGCATGCGAGTGGAATGCGCCGTGCGCTGCGAGATGGACGGTCTCCGCAGGTTGCGCTGTGCACCCGGTGAATCACCGGGTGTAGCCATGGTGGCGCCTGGACCGCTACGATCGGAAGGCTCTCCCACTTGACAGTTTCCCCTGGTGGTATTCGCGCAGCAGTGGAGGTCGGACGATGCGTGAGTCTCAGTTGGATCCATCGGCTTCGCCCCTGAAGGCGTTCGGGGCTCAACTGCGCAGGCTGCGCAAGGCGGCTGGCTTGACGCAGACCCAGCTCGGCGAGCTCACGCATTTGAGCGATAGTCAGATTTCGAACCTCGAAAGAGGGGCCCGCAATCCCACGCTTGAGTGGGTCCGTGTCGCCGACAAGGCTCTCGATGCGGGTGGAACACTAGAACTGACGTACTGGAGCCTCAGCAGGTCTTCGTTGCTGGAAGGTTTTCCCGAGTACGCGGCGCAAGAGGCGAAGGCTCAAGGCATCTCCCACTTCGAGCCGGGCATCGTGCCTGGTCTGGCTCAGACGATGGAGTACGCCGGCGCCTTCGCATCCGCTGCTGTCCGGCGCGGCAGCATCACCGAGGAGCAGGCGGCGGACCGGCTCGACTTCCTGGCCACACGTCAGAAACTCCTGACCAGGGAATCGGCTCCACGACTGCACTTCGTCCTTGACGAAGGAGCCCTCCTGCGGAAGGTGGGAGGATCCAGGGTCATGGCGCGGCAGCTGGCACACCTTGAAGACCTCGCGAGTCGCCCGAACATCACCATCCAGGTGGCGCCGTTCTCGCTCGCGGAGGAGCTGCCGTTCACCATGGTTGTGACGCTGTTGGCCATGCCGGATCGATCGCTCCTGGCATACTCGGAGTGCCAGCTGCGCGGCTTCCTCTCGCGAGACACCGAAACTGCTCAGGCATGGGAGCGGGATTTCCTTCAGCTCCAGGTGGAAGCGTTGTCGAAGGCTGCGTCACTGGAGAAGATCCGCAAGCAAGGCGTGAGAGGAACGTCATGACTCCCCCTGTAGACCTGTCCGACGCCCAGTGGTTCAAGTCCTCCTACAGCAACAACGGCGGTACCTGCGTCGAGGTCGCCGCGGACTTCACTGGTCTTGCCCCTGTCCGTGACTCGAAGGACCCTCAGGGCCCGGCCCTCGTCTTCCCGGCCGAGGCCTGGACGTCGTTCGTCACCGCCGTCCGCAGCGGCGAGTTCGGCGAGGTCTGAGCCCCAACCCGGCATCCGCAGGCCCGGACCGTTCGCGGTCCGGGCCTGCGGTCGATTCCTCCCCCGCCCCCTGCCGCAGGCTTGTGATGGCGCTTGCGCGAGGCCCGACGGGCACTCACCCCATGGCAGGACACAGCGGCCGTCCAACGTGTGGACGACCGCCTCTACTCCTGGTCAGCGACGCTCAGCTCGCTTCAGCGTTGAACTTGGCGATCAGATCCGGGAGTTCCGCCAGCGAGTCGATTCTGAACGTCGCCTGCTCCGCGCTGGATCGTGCTGCTGGATCCAGCCCCACGGGCCGCGCCGGATCAAAGCCGTCTGCATCCCTGCCGCCCGGGCGGGGAGCACGTCGTTGTCGAGCCGGTCACCGACGTAGAGGATCTCGCGCGGTTCGGCGGGTGCCAGCTCGGCGACGCGCTCGAAGAAGACGGGGTCCGGCTTGCTCGCGCCCCAGTCGTCCGAGGTGCCGATCAGATCGACGTCGTCCGTGAACAGCCGACGAAGGATCGCCCCGGCCCGCACGGTCTGATTGCCGGCGATCACCAGCCACAGGCCGTCCGCCCTGAGTCGGGCGAAGGCATCCCGGACGTCCGGGTAGAGGTCGTCCTCACCGAACGTCTCCGGTCGGCCGGCAGCCGCCCGCTTCTCGCGCTCCGCATAGAGGTCGAAGCCGGGGGCGAAGATCTGGAAGGTCTCCCGATAGTCCCGGCCCTGCGCGATCACCGCGCCGAACTGGGCGACGAAAGTGTGTCGCGGTACACCCAACCAGTCGGCCCAGGTGCCGTACTCCCGGGTCTCATCGACCAGGCACTCCCCGACGTCGAACACCACAGCCTTGATCGTCATAGCCGCAGCCTAGTGGGGCGAGGACGTCCCCGGCGTCCTCTCCGAAGTCCTTCCACCGGCACCCGTCAGCACACCGGAGTGACCCCGGACCGGTTTCCCCGGTCCGGCCCCTGTCCGCGACTCGAAGGACCCTCAGGGCCCGGCCCTCGTCTTCCCGGCCGAGGCCTGGACGTCGTTCGTCACCGCCGTCCGCAGCGGCATCTGCGAAGAGGCTTTGGCAGGGCCCGCTCCACTGATCACCCCGCGTGGGAAGTCGGTGGGGTCGACTTCTGGTGCGGGGTGGCGTGGGTTCGGCAGTGGGTGAGGGCGTGGCGGATGCGGGTGTCGGGGTTGGGGGCGGTGGTGAGGAGTTCGCCGGCGGTGGTGAGGGTGGTCCAGTAGGTGGCGGGGTCGCCGGTGCGGGGCAGGGGGCGGGCGAAGGCGAGGGAGAGGTAGGCGGCGGTGAGGTTGCCGGTGGTGAACCAGCGCTGGAGGCCGTGGCGGTGGCCGGGGCGGATGCCGCCCATGGCGTCCATGGCGGTCAGGAAGAGGTCGACGACGGCGAGTTCGGTGTCGGTGAGGGACTTGGGGACGTCGAAGACGCCGAGGGCTTCGAGGACTTCGCCGGTGTCGCACTCGGAGTCCGGGCGGGGGTCGGCGAGGAGGGCGTCGTAGCAGTCGGCGAGGCGGCGGGTGGTCTCGGCGTGGGGGATGTCCAGGGCGAGGCAGACGGCGCGGGCGACGGGCAGGGGCGGGTGGCCGAGGCGGGCGATGAGGGCGTAGGTCGCGGCGGGGGTGGCGCCCCGGGAGAGGGTGTGGCGGGCCAGGGTGGTCAGCGAGGGCTGGTGCATGGGGAGTTCGGGCCTTCAGACGGTGACGAGGGCGGGCGCGGGGGTGGGGGCGACGAGCACCCAGACGAACTTGCCGATGCCGCCCGGACGCACGGAGCAGCCCCAGCGCTCGGCGAGCTCGTCGACGAGGAACAGGCCGCGCCCGCACTCGTCGTCCGGCGCGGCGGTACGCAAGGTGGGGCGGCCGGTGCCGGCGTCATGGACTTCGAGGCGCAGGCGGGATCCGCAGAGGGAGATGCGGACCTCGATGTGGCAGTCGTCGGGGCCGTCGGAGTGCTGCACGGCATTGGCGAACAACTCACCGAGGAGGAGTTCGGCGGTATCGCGGTAGCGGTCCCCGGAGGGCAGGGCGGCCAGGTAGGCGCGGAGCAAGTACCGGGCCAGCGGCGTGGATTCGACACGGGCATCGAGCCGCGCGACGAACGCACGGGGACGACGAGCAGTGAGCATGGGGGAAGTACCTCAAGGGATGGCATGCGAGTGGGATGCGCCGTGCGCTGCGAGATGGACGGTCTCCGCAGGTTGCGCTGTGCACCCGGCGAATCACCGGGTGTAGCCATGATGGCGTGATTGCCCCTACGATTGCCAGCGTCTTACCCTTGACAGCAATGTCGTGTGAAGGAGCCGAACGATCATGACTGAGGGTGAAGTTGACGCCCAGGCATCGCCACAAGTCCGCTTCGGCCAGGAACTTCGCAGGTCAAGACGGGCAAAACGCTGGTCGCAGACAGAGTCAGCCAGACGCCTGGGATACTCAGGTGCGCACATCTCATATGTCGAGAACGGGAAGCGTTCCCCAACACGGGCCCTAGCTGTTAAGGCCGACGAGGTGTTCGAATCAGGCCAACGGTTCTATGAGTTGTGGCGACGATTCAGTCGGGCGGCGCTTCTTGAGGGCTTCGCCGAGTTCGCTGACGCCGAAGCGCGGTGCAGGCGGCTGCGAACAATCGGCCTGATCATCGTCCCGGGCCTGCTTCAGACCCCCGCGTATGCAAGAGCGCTGGCGCAGGCGGCTGTCAGGCGTGGCGCGATCACCCCCGCCGAGGCCGATGAGCGCACCGACTATCTGGCTCTGCGTCAGGAGATCCTCGACCAGAAGAACCCACCGATGCTTCACGTGGTGATCGAGGAGGGGGTGCTGTTGCGTCCCATCGGAGGGCCTCGGGTCATGGCCGAGCAGCTGCGGCACCTTGAGAGCCTGGCCGAGCGTCCGAACATCACCGTGCAGGTCGCCCCATTCAGCATTGGGGAGAACCTCTCGTTCACACTGCCGGTGGTTCTGCTGAATCTCCCAGACCACACAGTCGTGGGGTATGCCGAATCGACGGCGAGGGGTCACCTTGAGCGGTCCCGCGCAACGGTTGCCGGTTGGGAAAGTGACTACGATCAGCTACTGGTGGAGGCGTTGCCGAAGGCCGCATCCCTGGAGAAGATCCGCAGGGCCCGAAAGGAAATCCCATCATGACCGACCGCGTAGACCTGTCCAGCGCTTCCTGGGGCAAGTCCTCGTACTCCAACAACGGTGGTGACTGCGTCGAGGTCGCCGCAGGCTTCCCGGGTCTCGCTCCCGTCCGTGACTCGAAGGACCCCCACGGTCCGGCCCTGCTCTTCCGGGCAAAGGCCTGGAAGTCGTTCGTCACCGCCGTCCGCAGTGGTGAGTTCGGCGAGGTCTGAGCCCCAGCCCGGAATCCGCAGGCCCGGACCGTTCGCGGTCCGGGCCTGCGGTCGGTTCCTCCCCCGCCTCCTGGGGCAGGATTGCGAGGACGAAACGCGATCAGCTATCCACCAAGGGAGTCGGCATGGGCGAGAACGTTGACGTGACGGGTGCTTCCTGGAGCAAGAGCAGCTACAGCGGCAACGGCGGACAGTGTGTTGAAGTAGCCGTCGGCTTCCCGAACCTGATGCCCGTCCGCGACTCCAAGGACCCTCAGGGCCCGGCCCTCGTCTTCCCGGCCGAGGCCTGGGCGTCGTTCGTCACCGCCGTCCGCAGCGGCGAGTTCGGCGAGGCTTGAGGAAGGGACCCGGCCCGCGCCCGACCGGGGAGCATCCCAACGGGCAGCCGGGCCGTCAGGTGAGCGAGCCCTGCCGGGTGTACATCCCCATGACGTTGTCGTCGAAGTACGGAGTATCGATCTCCACGCCGTCGTGCGCCCGGGTGACCCCGTTGACCGACCTCTGCAGGGTGTCCGGGTTCACCCAAAGCCACGGCCCGCCGCTGGCCCCCTCGCCCAGGGTCCGGCAGGGCAGGTCCAGCAGGATGGGGTAGAGGATCAGCCGCTCCAGGGTCCCCGCGCAGCTCACCTGGTGGGCGGCGTAGTCGATGTTCGCCGGGTACCCGACGGCGGTGACGAAGGTCTCCTCAC